>JBMTYA010000033.1:0-11757 GCA_049454015.1 Ilumatobacteraceae bacterium
CCACACCGACACGATGCAGTTCACATTTCGCAACCCCGAGCGCTCGACGACGCCGACGTCGTCGGTCGAAGGGGCGCGCAGCATCATCGTGGCGGCGAGGTCGTACTACGCGGCGGGAGCAAGCGATGTGGAAGACATCGCAGTGCCGGCGCGCATCGCACGTTACGCCTGGCGCAATCATTACGACCCGTTGCGCTCTGCACTTCGAGTCGCGGCGCAACGGCTGAAGCGCGACGGACACAGAGCGACAGTGTTCGCCGACGACAACTCCATCGTCGACCGCGAAGTTGCGTACCGCGCAGGTCTTGGCTGGTACGGCAAGAACGCCAACCTCCTCCTTGAAGGTCTCGGCAGTTGGTTCGTGCTCGGGTGTGTGGTGACGACTGCCGAACTCGACGTCTCCGAGCGAATCGTTTCCGACGGTTGCGGCTCGTGTCGCCGATGCATCGACTCGTGTCCGACTGGCGCAATCGTCGAGCCGGGGGTCGTCGATGCTCGCCGCTGCCTCGCGTGGCTCTTACAAAAACCAGGAACGTTCGACCACGCCTACCGCGAGGCACTCGGCACACGTATATATGGATGCGACGACTGCCAAGAAGCCTGCCCACCGACGATGCGCCGCGTGATCGACCGCACTGTGGGCGACGAGCGCACGACGGTGGACGCACTTGAGCTGCTCACCGGCAGCGACGAGCAAGTGTTGCGGGCGGTGGGTGAGTGGTATGTGGCTGATCGCAACCCGCGGTGGGTGCGTCGCAATGCGCTTCTTGTGCTGGGCAACTCCGGTGTCGCGAACGATGACGTCATCACCTTGCTAGCGCGCTACGTCAACGGCGATGACGAGCTCTTGCGCGAACATGCGCAATGGGCGGCGCATCGATTGGGAGTTGCTCACAAGATTGTGAGTGAACTCGTATGAAGTCGGTAGGCGAGCTCCGATGAAGCACCTTCTAGTCACGAACGACTTTCCGCCGAAGGTCGGTGGCATTCAGAACATGTTGTGGGAGCTGTGGAGGCGCCTCGACTCGAACTCATTCGCGGTGTTGACGAGCCCATACGATGGCGCGCGAGAGTTCGACGCCACTCAGCCGTACCGCATTGAGCGAATTCGCGAACCTGTCTTGTTGCCGCACCCGGTGATGGTGCGGCGCATCGAGAAGCTTGCGCGTGACGTCGGCGCTGAGCACGTGGTGCTCGACCCGGCGTTGCCGCTTGGTCTGGTGGGTCGATCACTTTCACTTCCGTACAGCGTGATGGTGCACGGTGCAGAAATCACCGTGCCTGGTCGACTGCCGGGTTCTCGCCAGGCGCTTGCACACGTATTGCGGGGTGCGACGCGAGTGTTTGCATCGGGAAGGTATCCGGCTGCAGAGGCCAAGCGAGCCGCTGGACATGAGCTCGAGGTCGTGCAGATTCCGCCAGGGGTCGATACGCAGCGTTTTCGCCCGCTGGATGACGCTGCGAGACGGTCGGCTCGCGAGAGGTTCGGAGTTGCGCCCCATGTGCCGCTCGTCGTGGGGGTCAGTCGCCTCGTGCCGCGCAAGGGATTCGACGTCGCGATCAAGGCCATTGCAGAAGTTGCACGACGCGCGCGGGCAGGAGCGTTGCAATCGGGCATCAGCGCGCACAAACTCGAGGCCATCACAATGCTCATCGGTGGCACGGGTCGCGACCGCGAGCGACTGCAGAAAATCATCGATGAGACGGGTGCCCCAGTGCGCTTACTCGGACGAGTGAGCAACGATGACCTACCTCTTCTCTATGGATGCGCGGATGCCTTCATGATGTTGTGTCGAAATCGTTGGGCAGGCCTCGAACAAGAAGGCTTCGGCATCGTGTTTGCTGAGGCCGCAGCGGGCGGTGTGCCCCAGATTGCCGGCGACAGCGGGGGTGCGGCCGAAGCGGTGGTCGACGGTGAAACCGGATACGTCATTGCCGACCCGCACGACGTGAAGACCGTCGCTGACCGCCTCGTCGCGCTGCTGGAAGACGACCGCGCTCGCAGCACGATGGCAATGGCATCGCGTGCGCGAGCTGTGACCGAGTTCGATTACTCGGTATTGGTCTCCCGTCTCCGAAAATCCCTGCAGGCGTGAACTAGTCTCAGACCCGTGCTCGACCAAGCGACAGACACCGAAACAATCGCTGCGAGCCCGCAACGCTGCTACGACGTCGCAGTTGATTTCGAGCGGTACCCAGAGTGGGCGCACGACGTGAAAGAAGCAAACGTGCTTGAGCGTGACTCGCAAGGTCGCGCCACCAAGGTCGAATATCGTGCCAGTGCCCTCGGCCGCAGCACGCACTACACACTTTCTTACGACTACTCGCAAGCGCCCAGCAGGCTCTCGTGGTCGTTGGCGCAGGGCGACATCATGCGCGTGATCGACGGTGCTTATGACTTTGCCGCGGAAGGTGCGGGCACGCGAGTCACGTATTCGCTGAAAATTGAACTGATCGTCCCGCTGCCCGGTTTCGTGAAGCGTCGAGCCGAAGTCCGAATTCTTCACACGCTGAAGGAATTGAAGACTCGCGCAGAGTCGTGAACCGCGCAGCCGGAATCGACGTCGGCGGCACCAAGTGCCTCGGGGTGGTGCTCGACGCT
Organism: Ilumatobacteraceae bacterium; assembly: GCA_049454015.1. GTDB lineage: Bacteria > Actinomycetota > Acidimicrobiia > Acidimicrobiales > Ilumatobacteraceae > F1-60-MAGs027. Next base: position 2,603 of record JBMTYA010000033.1, read on the forward strand.
GACGGAGAAATCACGAGTGAGGACGACATCATTCTTCAAGTGCGTCATGCGACGCCGCGCGCTGACAAGCTCGTCGATGCGCTCGAGGTGCTCGTCGGCGAACTTGGCGACTTCGAGACAATCGGGGTTGGTATCCCCGGTCTTATCACGCTCGATGGCGTGATGCGGGCCTCGCCGAACATACCGGGTTCGGTCGACGTGGCGGTCGGTGCGGAGTTGACGCGGCGCCTCGGTCGTCGCGTGTTCGTCGACAACGACGGAAATCTGTCTGCGCTCGCAGAGTGGCGATACGGGGCGGGGCGGGGCGCAAAGAACATGTGGATGGTCACGCTCGGCACGGGCATCGGCGGCGGGTACGTGCTCGACGGTGCGGTGCAACGCGGCGTGAACGGCTTTGCCGGCGAAGTGGGGCACATCGTGGTGAACCCTGACGGCCCGCGATGCACTTGCGGACGCAAAGGCTGTTGGGAGGTCTACGCGTCGGGTCGCGGAATCAAGATGCTCGCGGCTGGAGAATCGGGGGAGAGCGTGATCAATCGGGCGCGCAACGGCGACGCTGATGCGCTGACGGTGCTCGAAGCGTGGTCGCGATGGGTGGCAATCGGCCTGGCGAGCCTCACCAACGTGAGCGACCCCGATGTCATCGTGATTGGCGGTGGAGTTTCCGAAGCCGCAGACATCGTGATGCCGATCGTCAAACGCTGGTTCGTCGAATTGTTGTATTCACCCGAGCAACGCAAGCACCCCGACCTGCGGGTGGCGCAGCTCGGCGAGCACGCCGGAGCAATCGGTGCTGCGCTCATGCCGCACTTCACGACGGAGTAGAGGTTCCGCGCCGCCAAAAAATGCACCACGTGCTTAGGCTTGGTGCGTGGATTTTCGGCGCATCAGCAACCTGCCGCCGTACGTCTTCACCATCATTAACAACCTGAAGATCACTGCCCGTCGCGACGGCGACGATGTAATCGACCTAGGTTTCGGCAATCCGGACATTCCTTCACCGGAGATCGCCGTCGAGAAGCTCTCCGAGGCTGCGCACAACCCGAGAAACCATCGCTACTCGCTCTCTCGCGGTCTGCCGAAGTTGCGCGAAGCCGTCGCCGGCATGTACCAGCGAAAGTTCGGTGTCACGCTCGACCCCGAGTTGCAGATCACGAACACCATCGGCTCAAAAGAAGGCTTCAGTCATCTCATGTGGGTGCTGCTTGAGTCGGGTGACGCTGCAATCGTGCCGAGCCCCAGTTATCCGATCCACATTTTTGGGCCGCTCTTTGCCGGTGCCGACCTGCGGCAGATCCCGATGCGCAGCCAACGACGATTGCTCTCGGCGACTGACGTCGACGTTGAATACCAAGATGAGTTCATTGACGCATTGCACAAGGCGTGGGAAGTCGGCTGGCCCAAACCGCGTGTTCTGGTGATTTCATTCCCGCATAATCCGACTGGTGCCACCGTCGACCTCAGTTTCATGCAACGAGTTGTCGACTTCTGTCGCGAACGCGAGATGATCGTCGTGCACGACTTTGCCTATGCGGACATGGGATTCAACGGCTACGAACCACCGTCGATCTTGCAAGCCGAAGGCGCCATGGAGTGCGCTGTTGAGTTGTACTCGATGACGAAGGGCTTTTCGATGGCTGGCTGGCGATGCGCATTCCTCGTGGGAAACACCCAAGTGGTGCAAGCGCTCGTGAAGCTCAAGTCGTATCTCGACTACGGAACGTTCCAGCCGATCCAGATTGCTGCGACCGTCACGCTGAATGAGGCGCAGGATTTCCCGGTCGAAGTTTGCAAGACCTACCAGTCGCGTCGCGATACTCTCATTGACGGTCTCGATCGCATCGGCTGGTCGATTCCGTCGCCACGCGGGTCAATGTTCGTGTGGGCCCCGATTCCCGAGCCGTACCGCGAGATGAACTCGGTCGAGTTCTGCTCGCACTTGGTGAACGAGTGCAACGTGGCACTGTCACCGGGTTCGGGTTTCGGGCCCGGCGGCGAAGGCTTCGTACGATTCGCCCTCATTGAGAATGAGCAGCGCATCCATCAGGCGGTTCGCAACCTCGACCACGGGCTGCCAAAGCTTTAGCGTCGCGGCGGCGTTTCGCGTTGCGCGAAGTTGGTCAGGCCTGCACCCAACCGCGTGAGCGCTCCACCGCACGCAACCACTGGGCATGCGACGCATCGCGCGCTGCTGCATCGACGCTTGGCGAGAAGCGCCGCTCGAGAGTCCAGCGCTTGGCGATGTCGTCGGTTGAACCCCACACGCCCTCAGCCAGACCGGCGAGGTACGCCGCGCCAATCGCCGTGGTCTCCAACTCAGTCGGCCGCAACACGTCGACGCCGAGTTGGTCGCTCTGCATCTGCAACATGAGGTTCATCACTGCCGCGCCACCGTCGACGCGAAGGTCGCGAATCGCCACACCTGAGGCCCGCGTCATTGCGTCGACCACATCGCGAGTTTGAAACACCATCGACTCCACCACCGCACGCGCGATGTGTGCGCGACTTGTGCCGCGCGTGATGCCAAAGATTGCGCCGCGCGCATATGCGTCCCACCACGGGCTGCCGAGCCCGGCGAACGCCGGCACCACAACGACGCCACCCGAGTCGGGCACGCTCTCCGCGAGTGGGCCGACCTCGCTTGCTGTGGAGATGATGTTGATGCCGTCGCGCAGCCACTGAATCGCAGCACCCGTCACGAAGATGGCACCTTCGAGTGCGTACGTCGCCGGCTGCGAGCCGAGCTGCCACGCCACCGTGGTGAGCATGCCCGACGTTGGGGCGGGGCACTTTGATCCGACGTTGAGCAAGACGAAGCTGCCGGTGCCGTAGGTGTTCTTTGCGCTTCCTTCTGCGAAACATGCCTGACCAAAGAGCGCAGCTTGTTGGTCGCCTGCCACACCGCTCACCGGCACGCCGGCGGGAATCGCGCCATCCTTCACAGTCACCCCGATGCGGCCGCTCGAAGGCGCGATGTCGGGCAGTGTTCGCTCGTCGACGCCGAACATCGCGCACAACTCGCTGCTCCAGCGCAGGGTGCGAATGTCGAAGAGCATCGTTCGCGATGCGTTGGTTACGTCGGTGGCAAATGAAGCACCACCCGTCAGGCGGTGGATGAGGAAAGCATCGACGGTCGCGAACGCAACATTGGGGTTCTGTGCCACTTCGGTGTTGCGCAGCAGCCACTCAACTTTGGAGCCGGAGAAATACGGATCGAGCACGAGACCCGTGGTGTCGCGAACCAACCCGAGATGGTCGGCCAGTTCGTCGCAGCGAGCCGCTGTGCGGCGGTCTTGCCACACGATCGCGCGATGGAGGGGCGCACCGGTGCGACGGTCGATAGCGACGACAGTCTCACGCTGGTTGGTGATGCCGATTGCCGCGATCGGCTCATCCAACTGCGAACACACTGTCTGCAGCGTCGCACGCACCGATTGCCATATTTCTTCGGCGTCGTGTTCCACCCAGCCGGGTTGTGGGTAATGCTGGGCGAACTCGCGGTACTCCGCGATCGATGCACGACCGTCAGCAAAGACCGCCCGAGTGCGCACGCCCGTGGTGCCCGCATCAATGGCGAGAACGACGCCCGATGCTTCGGCCATGGCGCGAGATTAGTTGAGCGTCTCGCAGGGCAGTTCGACAACGAAGCTGGCCCCGGGTGTTCCGTCGTGGCGCGACTCTGTCCACACGCGACCGCCGTGCAGTCGCACGTGTTCGCGCACCAAGGCAAGACCGAGACCTGCACCTTCGCCTGCACCGCGCTTGCTCGCCCCCGCGCCGCGGGAGAATCGCTCGAAGATGCGCTCCCTATCGGCCTCAGGCACGCCGTCGCCAGTGTCTTCGACGCAGATCCATACGTGCGATGCTGAGTCGTCGGCTGGTGCGACTCTCACGCTTGCCGCGCCACCGCCGTGGTTGCGGGCGTTGTCGATGAGGTTGGCCACCACGCGAGCAAGACGGCGACGATCGCCGCTCAGCACCATCTGATGGCATCGGTCGTCGACGTGCACCGGCGTGCGGGGGAGACTGCTCGCCTTCACCGATTGTTCGACGAGTTCGTTTACTCGCAACGTGTCGTGGTTGATGCGCACGGCCCCCGCGTCGTAGCGAGAAATCTCAAGGAGGTCTTCCACGAGGCCGCTGAATCGCGCGACGTCGGCGACGAGCAGGTCGAGTGCCGCCTGACTTCGTTCGGTGAGTTCGTCGCGCCGCGAAGACAGCACCTCGACCGACGCAGCGAGCGTCATCAGCGGTGAACGCAACTCGTGGCTCACGTCGCTGGCGAACCGCGCGTCACGTTCGACGCGGTCCTGCAGGCGGGCGACCATGTCGTTGAACGAGTCGGTGAGTGCGTTGAGGTCTGGATCGTCAGTCGGCTCGAGCCTCGTGTCGAGTCGTCCATCGGCGATGGCTCGCGCCGCGTCGGCGGCACCAGCGAGTGGTCGCACGACACGCTCGCTCGACACGATGCCAAGAATGAGCCCGACGAGCACCGTGATGATGGTCGCGAGCACGAGCGAAGCACGCACGCTGCCAAGAGTCTCAGTGATGAGCTGGTCGCTTAGACCGAGTTCGCCCTCGCGGTCGCGAAGATTCGAGCGAGTCAGCGTGTAGGTGAGGAAGAAGAGCACACCTGACAACAGCATCGCGCCAACCACGAACGTGAGCAGGATTCGCGTGCGAACACCCACTCGCCGCGGAGCCCAGCGTCGAATGAATGCGCGCAGGCGCGAGGTGCGACGCGGCTGCGCCGGACGAATTGGGCTCGTCACGACTGGAGTCGGTAGCCGAGACCGCGGACGGTTACTACGTGGCGCGGATTGGCAGGATCGACTTCGATCTTCATGCGCAGCCGGCGTACGTGCACATCGACGAGTCGACCGTCGCCGAAGTAGTCGTAGTCCCACACTTTCTTCAACAGCGTTTCGCGGCTGAAGACGCCGCTCGGGTCTTCGGCCAGGACGCACAGCAACTTGAACTCCGTCTTGGTGACGGGCACGTCGGCGCCGCGCAGCGTGACGCGACCTTCGGCAGGCACGATGTGCAAGTCGCCGAACTCGAGCACGGCGTGTTCGTGTTGCTCGGTAGGTTTCACGCGGCGCAGCAGCGCGCGAATGCGGGCGGAGAGCTCCTTCGGTGCGAAGGGCTTCGTCATGTAGTCGTCGGCGCCAGCTTCGAGCCCGGCCACCACGTCGTGGGTGTCGCTGCGTGCCGTGACCATCACGATCGGCACGCTGCTCGTCGAGCGGATCTGCCTGCACAGTTCGAAGCCGTCCATTCCCGGGAGCATGATGTCGATCAAGACGACGTCGGCGGCATTCAAAGCAAAGAGCGCCGCCGCCTCCTCGCCGGTCGACGCTTCGTCCACCGTCCAACCTTCGTCTTCGAGCGCGAGGCGCACGGAAGTGCGGATGCGTTCGTCGTCCTCAACGGTGAGGATGCGCGTGCCCACGAGGCTCCAAGGTAGTGCTGGGCGCTACGCGTGCGGATGCTTGCGCATCGCATCAACGAGCAGCGCCGACAAGCCATCGAACACCCCGGGCGCAGAGACGAGCACCTCGGCAGGTCGCAGTGGTCCGCCGCTGAAATCGCCGCAACGTGCGCCTGCTTCTCGGGCGATGAGCTCGGCAGCGAGCACATCCCAACTGTGGAGGTTCTCTTCGAAGTAGGCGTCAAGTCGTCCGCAAGCGACGAAGCAAATGTCCACCGCCGCAGCACCCATGCGGCGCACGTCGCGGATTCGATGGATGAACTCCGTGACGCGCAGCGACTGCACCGTGCGATGCGCAGGCGTGTAACTGAAGCCAGTCGCGACGAGTGTCATGCTCACCTCGGATTGTGACGAACAAGAAATCGAATTGCCGTTCAGGGTGGCACCGCCACCGCGTCGCGCGGCAAACATCTCGTCGAGGTCGGGCAAGTAGACGGCGCCTACGAGGCCGCCTTGCGCGTCACGCGCACCGATTGAGACGCACCACGTGGGAAGCCCGTACATGAAGCTCGTCGTTCCGTCGATCGGATCGACGTGCCACTCGACGCCCGAAGAGCCGCGGTGCCCGGCACCTTCTTCGCCGATGATCGAGTCATCAGGTCGCGACTCGCGCAATCCGGCGACGATCATGGCTTCTGACTCTCGGTCAAACTTCGTCACCATGTCGGTGTCGGTGAGCTTGGTGCCCACCACATGCATGCCGCCGGCGCGACCGTTGCGGGCGTGTAGGCCAGCGCGTCGAGCGAGATCTTGCGCGAGGCGCAGCAACTCTTCGGGTGCGTTATCGGTCGCCACGTTCACGCCATTCACCCATCGCTCGCAGACCAAGCACTGCAACCACGCTCATGCCCGCGGCGAACGAGACCGAACCGATGAGCATCCCGAGCCCCGTCGGCACGGCGCATTCGCCGGTGCACTGCACGTCGACGAGGGCGTAGCCGATTGCCCCGCCAGCAAGACCCGAGACGAGCACTGAGACAAAGGCAACGATGCGCGCAGTACGAGACGGCAGGGCAGAGAGCGGACGGTCGTTCATCGCCTCAACACCGTATTACTAGCGTTGCCCGCATGTCGGCACTCGACGAGATTGCCGCAAGATGACGAGCTGTGAGCGCAAATGAAGACAGAGGCCAAATCTCCGACACGAAGAATCCTGCACGTCGATATGAATGCCTTTTTTGTGGCGTGCGAACTGCTGCGACGCCCAGAGCTCGTCGGCAAGGCAGTGGTTGTCGGTGGGTCGGCCAAGCGTGGGGTGGTGGCGGCTGCGTCGTACGAGGCTCGTCAGTTCGGGGTGAAGTCGGCGATGGCATCGGCAATGGCGAGCCGCCTGTGCCCGCACGCGATTTTTCTCGACGGAGACCACGACTACTACGGCGAAGTGAGCGCGAAGGTGTTTGCGGTCTTTCGCGAATTCACACCGCTCGTCGAAGGACTGTCACTCGACGAGGCGTTCCTCGACGTAACCGGCGCACAGAGAGTGCTCGGTGACGCGCACACCATCGCGCTGCGTGTGCGTGAGGCTGTGCGCGACCAGGTGGGTCTCCCGTGCAGCGTGGGGATTGCGACGTCGAAGTTCGTCGCGAAACTCGCGACGGAGTTCGCCAAGCCGCGGGCGACGAGAGAACGCATTGAACCTGGGCCAGGTGTATTCGAGGTTCCGCCAGGCGGAGAGATCGACTTTCTGCATCCGCTCGACGTTGGGATGCTCTGGGGCGTCGGGCCCGTCACACTGGACAAACTGCATCGCATCGGGCTGCGAAAGGTTGGCGACATCGCCGCCTGCGAGCTGCGCGTGCTGCAGCTCGCACTCGGTGACGGTCACGCCCAGCACCTCTACGAACTCAGCCGAGCCATCGACGACCGAGACGTCGAACCGGAGCGCGAAGCGAAGTCGATCGGCAGCGAAGAAACATTCTCCGACGACATCACCGAGCCCAAAGAAGTTCGCAAGCAATTGCTGCGAATGGCAGATGCGGTAGCGCGGCGCTGTCGCGAACACGGTCTCACCGCTCGCACCATCACTCTCAAGATTCGCTACGGCGACTTTAGTAACGTCAGTCGCGCAAAGACTCTCGACGCGCCCGTCGACACGGCCCAGGCGATCATGGCCGTGGTCGACGAACTCTTACCGCACATCGATGTGGCGGTGGGAGTGAGGCTGGCCGGTGTGTCGGCGAGAAACTTCGCAGAACCCGACCCGCAGATGAGCCTCTTTGACGAACCGTCAAAGAGGGCCGACGAGGACTGGCGCGAAGCATCGCGTGCCATTGATCGCATCCGAGAACGTTTCGGTGACGACGCGATCAATACCGGTGCGTCGGAAGACACAGCGAGCACACCGTGGGGTCCGCGTCGGGAGTGACGTGCGTACGCGGCTTGGGGTGCGTACCGATACAGCTCCCCACTACGCTCGCAGGCAACGTATTCAGCTCGACTGCGAAAGGAGTGCCAAGATGCCACTGTCTGACGAAGAAGTCCAGAAGTTGCGCGAGATTGAGGCGCAACTTGAGAGCGACGAGCGATTCGTGCAGGCCGTGTCGCCGTCGGGTCTTTATCGACCGGCCGTCAAGAAAGTTCGTTGGGCTGCTCTTGGCGCAGTGGTGTCTCTCGCGCTCGTATTCGTCGGCCTGCAGCTGCATTTCGCTGCCGGCTTCGCTGGCTTTGCGCTCATGCTTGCGTGCATGTTGATCATTGAGCGCGAACTGCGCACGATGGGCAAGGTCGGGGTGCGCGACCTGAGCGGCATATTGCGTACTACCCGCGAGCAAGCCAAGCAGTTCCGCGACAAGATGGGTCGCGAGCAATAGCTCGGGCATACCTCGCCGTCGACATCGGCGGCACGAAGATTCTCTGCGGCGTCGTAACGACGGATGGCAAAGTCGTCGTCAGCGATCGCTGCGAGACACCTGCCACCAACGTGTGGGGCGCGATTGCACAACTCGTCGATCGCGTGAAGGCAACTGCCGGAGCCCACGAGTTGATTGCGTGCGGTGTGGGCTGCGGAGGGCCGATGTCCGACGAGGGAGACAAAGTTTCAAACCTCCACATCAAAGAGTGGAACGACTTCCCCCTGCGTTCTTCGCTTGCCAAGCAGACGGGACTTCCGACATTTGTTGACAATGACGCCAAGGCCGTCGTGCTCGGCGAAACCTGGTGTGGTGCTGCCGTCGGCCACCGTGACGTGATCGGCATGGTCGTGTCGACCGGTGTCGGTGGCGGAATCGTGTGCGACGGTCGGCTGCTCGACGGCGACACTGGCAACGCCGGCCACATCGGGCACGTGAACGTGGTGCCTAACGGTCGCGAGTGCAAATGCGGTTCGCGAGGTTGCCTCGAGGCTGTTGCATCGGGCACGGCAATTGCTGCGATGACCGGTCGACCGGCGGCAGAAGCGACACCAGCAGTAATTGCTCAAACCGGAACCTACGTCGGTCGAGCGGTTGCCTCGGTGGCGGCTCTGCTCGATTTGCGACTTGCGGTCATCGGTGGCTCGGTGGCACTCGGTTTCGGTGAGCCCTTCTTTCGTGCAGCCCAAGCCGAAGTCGATCGGTACGCACGAATCAAATTCGTTCGCGGCGTGCAGGTGCGCCCGACGGGGCTCGGTGCTGATGCACCGCTCGTCGGGGCGGCTGCGGTGGCTCGGCGGCACGTCACCTAACGC
>JBMTYA010000034.1:0-11681 GCA_049454015.1 Ilumatobacteraceae bacterium
CATGGCATCCCCGACTCGCGGGAGTTGCAGGACGGCGACATCGTGAACATCGACGTCACCTGTTACATCGACGGAGTACACGGCGACACCAACGCCACCTTCGCCGTCGGCACCATCAGCGATGAAGACCGCCACCTCATCAACGTCACCGAAGAGTGCATGTGGCTCGGAATCGAAACTGTGCGACCAGATGCCCTGCTCTGCGAGATTGGACGCGCCATTGAGGTGCACGCCAAGAAGCACAAGATGGGGGTCGTGAAGGCGTTCATCGGCCACGGCATCGGCGAGCAATTTCATACCGACGTGCAGATTCTCCATTACTACGAGCCGCGCAACGACATGCCGATGCGCCCGGGAATGACATTCACAATCGAGCCGATGATCACCCTTGGCTCAGACAAACACCGCATGTGGGACGACGAATGGACTGCCGTCACCATCGACGGTAAGCGCACCGCCCAGTTCGAACATACGATCCTGGTGACCGACGACGGGTTCGAGGTGCTCACGGCACCCGGCGCTGTCTCGCCCCGCTCCCCTTTCTCGATCTGACGTTTGCCGCGGAACCTACGGCCCAGTCGGCCTCGCGACCGCCGCGTGCGACGTGGGACTACGAGCAATAGCGTCCTACCTGCGTGATTGACGGGGGCGACGTACCGCGTTTCGAGCGGTTCACGAGAGACGAATGGGCCGCATTGCGCGCCCAGACCCCGCTCACGATCCGCGAGAAAGACCTGGAGGCTTTGCGCGGCATCAATGAGCGCATCGATCTTGAAGAAGTGCAGGCGATTTATCTTCCGCTCACGCGCCTATTGAACCTCTACGTTTCAGCCACCCAGAACCTCCACCGAGTGTCGTCGACGTTCCTTGGCACCATCGCCCCAAAGCTGCCCTACATCATCGGAGTGGCAGGCAGCGTGGCCGTCGGCAAGAGCACCTTGGCGCGACTGTTGCAGGCACTGCTCTCACGCTGGCCCGAACACCCGCGAGTGGAACTGGTGACAACCGACGGCTTTCTCTTCCCGAACGCAGAACTCGAGGCGCGCGGTCTCATGGACCGCAAAGGTTTTCCTGAGAGCTACGACACTCGCAGGCTGCTTGACTTCTTGCGCGCGGTGAAGAGCGGCGAGCCTGAAGTCGACGCCCCGGTGTACAGCCACGTGATCTATGACGTGCTGCCCGACGTCACCGAGACCGTTCACCAGCCCGACATCCTCATTCTCGAGGGGTTGAACGTGCTACAGATCGACTCGCGCGCGACAGAGTTCGTGAGCGACTACTTCGACTTCTCCATTTACCTCGATGCGAGAGAGCCGCTCATTGAGTCATGGTTCGTCGAACGCTTCCACGCTTTGCGGCGCACCGTCTTCCAAGACCCTGAGAGTTTCTTCCGTCACTTTGCCGACCTCACCGACGAACAGGCTTCGACGCTCGCCCACCAGATTTGGGAATCGATCAACGGCCGCAACCTCCGCGAGAACATCGCACCATCAAAAGGACGGGCGTCGTTGGTGATTGAGAAAGGTGACGATCACCGCGTCACCGATGTGTTCCTGCGCAAGCTCTAGACGCAAACGCGCGTGCTCGGCCGTCGGCCAAACCGATGTCAGGTCAGCGGTGCAGCGAGTTGAGGTAGTTGTACACGGTGATGCGTGAAACACCCATCGCATCGGCGACGTCTTCAACGGCACGGCGCAAGATGAACGCACCGCGCTCGTCGAGCAGGCGAATCGCTCGCTGCTTCTCTGCTCGCGAGAGCAGGGCAAGTTTGCCGCCGAGTTCACGTTCGACGGAGTCGATGAGGCGGTCCATCGCACCGTGCAGCGCCGGAAGACGAACTCCGGCGACCACTTTGCCCTCCCATACGAGTGGCACGTCTGACTTGCTGATTTGTTCAACGGAAACGACCGTCGCCCCGAGTGCGGTCAGCAAGGGTTGCACGGTGTCGAGCAACGGATGGCGGGAGGTCATGAGTTGTTGTTGCGCGCCACGCTGACGCTGACGAACGTCGCCCCGTTGTCATACGCAGCGCGCATCATGTCGGCAACAACCGTCGGCATCACGTCGACTCCGACTGAGAACGACGAGCCGAACGGCCCGAAGTCGACCTTGAGGCCGTGCTGTTCCACCGCGGCCACCGCCTGCTTTACATGTGGACCAGGTTGGCCTTCAACGAAGGGCTCCACGGTGAACTCCACAACGAGCGTCGACATCGTCGACCCAAGCGTAGACGGCGGGCTGCGACCTACGATGAGTCAATGGCTGAACATGCACAGACGCTCGCTGCACGCGACGTACACGGCACCGCGAAGAGTCTTTCCTCGCACGTTGACGATTTGTATGAAGGGGCAGTCTCACTTCGACGACGTCTGCACGAGTGGCCGGAAGTCGGCAATCACCTGCCGAACACGCGGGATGCTGTGCTTGAATCGCTCGAGGGTCTCCCGCTCGACATCACGCTGCATGACACAACGAGCGGAATCGCCGCACTCTTGACCGGCGGCAAGCCGGGCCCCACCGTGATGCTGCGGGGCGACATGGACGCCCTACCCATGCCCGAAGACACCGGGCTCGACTTCTCGTCGCGCAACGACAACATGATGCACGCCTGCGGCCACGACACACACACGTCGATGCTCGCGACGACGGCACGACTGCTCGCAGCACGCAAAGACGAACTCCCGGGCCGTGTGCTCTTCATGTTCCAACCGGGTGAAGAAGGCCACCACGGTGCGAAATTCATGCTGGAAGAAGGCCTGCTCGACGTGCCGCCGCTCGCAGATGGAACACCCTCGCCGGTGAGTTCGGCCTACGCATTGCACATCACAACGGCGATTCCCGCCGGCTGGGTCACCGCAAAAGGCGGGCCGATCATGGCGTCATCCGACACTTTCGAGATCGTGGTCACTGGCAAGGGCGGCCACGCGTCGGAACCGTTCCGCACGCTCGACCCCGTGCCGGTTGCCTGCGAGATTGTGCAGGCACTGCAGATGCACGTGACTCGACGCATCCCCGTGTTCGACCCGGCGGTCGTAACGGTCACGCAGATCCACACCGGAACGACGTCGAACGTGATTCCGGAGAGTGCCTACGTGAACGGCACTATTCGCGCCGTCAGCGAGTCGACGCGCAAAAAGGTGCACGCCGGCCTGCAACGCGTGGCCGAAGGCATCGCCTCGACGCACGAAATGTCAGCGACCGTCAACGTGAAGATCGGGTATCCGGTAACGGTGAACGACGGCCCGAGCGCAGACTTCGGTCTCGGCGTGGCCGATGCGCTTGTCGGCGCCGACAAGGCGGTTCGACTCCCGACACCGGTGATGGGTGCCGAAGACTTCTCGTACGTGCTCAACAAACTGCCTGGCGCAATGATCTTCCTCGGCGGCACACCCGACGGCGTCAATCCAGCGACTGCGGCCCCGAACCACTCCAACCGCGTGATGTTCGACGAGAAGGCAATGAAGACCGGCATCGCGATGTACGCCTCGCTGGCGTTGCGCACGTTGGGCGTGCGACTCGACTAGGCCCAAGATGCCTCGCCCGCTCGACGGCGTCCGCGTCCTTGACTTCACGCGGGTGCTCGCTGGGCCGCACGCAACGCGAATGCTGTGCGACCTCGGTGCGGAGGTCATCAAGGTGGAGCCTCCGGTCGGCGACCTCACACGATTCGGCCAACCCCGACTCAACTCGCTGGCGACGTACTTCATTCAGCAGAACGTCGGGAAGCTGAACGTGTCGCTCGACTTCGATGACGAACGCGGCGTCGACATCGCACGACGGCTTGCTGTTGCGAGCGACGTGGTAGTCGAGAATTTTCGACCCGGCGTCATGGCTCGCCTCGGGCTCGGCTACGAGCAACTTGGTGCTTTAAACCCGCGTCTCGTGTATGCGTCAATCAGCGGCTATGGCGCCACCGGGCCGTGGGTCGACCGCCGAGCCTATGCACCGGTGGTGAATGCCGAGGCTGGCATCACCAAGCACCAAGGTGACGTGCGCGGCGGCGCGTACGCGAATGACCCGTTTAGCCACGGCGACGTGTACACAGGTATGGAAACTGCGGCGGCGATCCTTGCTGCATTGCTGCAGCGGGAGCGCACGGGGCAAGGTCAGTTCATCGACGTCTCAATGGCGGAGACGCTGCTGTATGTGAACGAACATGCCCACGACCAATTGTGGGAAGGAGACGTGCCAGCGGACTGGATTCGCTCGTTCCAACCCGCTGATTATCCCGTGCTCACGACTGCCGACGGAAGTGTCGTCGTGGTGAGCGGACACCCGGCGTCGAAGACGAACTTTGAATGGTTCTGCGGTGCGATGGAGCGACGTGACTTACTCGACGACCCGCGATTCGTCGACGTGCCCAACAGGCTCGCGAACCTGCGCGAGTTCAATGAGACTCTCTCAGCATGGGCGCGCACGGTGCCCGACGCAGAAGAAATCGAGCGCATATTCGAACGACATAACTTGGCGGTCGGCCGCTTGCGCAGCGTCGGTGACATCGCAAAGACCGACTGGGCCAAGCACCGTGGTGCCATCACAGAAGTCTCAGATCGCGCTGGCGGCACGGTTCGCATACCGCAAAGCCCGTGGAAATTCAGCGACGCTGACGTTCGAATACAAGGCATACCGAAGTATCGTGGTGAGGACAACGCCAAGGTGTTGCGCGAAGTGCTTGGTCTCCGCGATGACGAGATTGCGCAACTCGAGCGCGACGGCGTGACGAGCAGCCACGGCCCGCAAAAGCACTAGCCCTCAGCGGCCGCTGTGGCCGAAACCTCCGCCACGGTCGTTGTCGTCAAGTTCCTCGACGATCGACCACTCGACGTTGCCGATTGCCTGCACGATGAGCTGGGCAATTCGGTCTCCGCGAGTCACTCGATAGTCGCTCTTCGGGTCGTGGTTGATCATGATCACCTGCAATTCACCGCGGTAAGCGGCGTCGATGATGCCCGGTGTGTTCACGAGCGAGATGCCGTGCTTCAACGCAAGACCGCTACGCGGCACGACCATGCCCATGTACCCGCGCGGAATGGCAACTGCTACACCGGTCGGCACGAGCACGCGTCCGCCGTTTGCAGGTAGCACGGCGTCGACGCGCGCGTGCAAGTCGAGACCTGCATCGTCGGGATGTGCCCGCGCAGGCAGCGGAAGGTCGGAGTCGAGCCTGCGAATGGGGACGATGAGCTGCGAAGGCACGACACGACGATACGACGCGCCGTAGGGTTGTGAGGTGCTCGTCTGGATGGATCTGGAGATGACAGGGCTTGATCCGGCCGTTGATGTGATTGTCGAGATTGCTTCGCTCATCACCGATGATGACCTAAACGTGATTGCCGAAGGCCCCGACCTCGTCATCCACCAACCAGACGACGTGCTCGCCCGGATGGAACCAGTCGTCGTGAAGATGCATACCGACTCGGGCTTACTCCCTGCGATTCGGGAGTCACGCACGACGCTCGCGGAGGCCGGGGCAGCGACACTTGACTTCATCAAAAAGCACGTACCAGAGCCCCGCTCGGTGCCGCTGTGCGGCAACTCCATCGGCACCGACCGGCGATTTCTTGCCGCCCATCTGCCCGAGATTGAGAACTACCTTCACTACCGCAGCGTCGATGTGTCGAGTGTGAAAGAACTTGCCAAACGCTGGTACCCAGCCGCGAGCGTCTCGCGACCACCCAAAGCTGGAGCACACCGGGCGCTCAACGACATTCGCGAGAGCGTGAAAGAGTTGGCGTTCTACCGCCAGTCGTTCTTCGTCCCGTCACCGAGTGGCAATGGTGCGACCGCGCCACGAGACTCGTCCGATCAACGCTGAGCGCACGAGGCTTCGCGCAGCAACTACAACAAAGAACGCCGCATGCAGCGGATACAGCGCGGCGCTCAACGGGCCGAAATTTCCGGTGCGCCGGGTGATGATGGCGACTTGGACAGTCGACATTGCGTAGCACCATACTGAGGTGAATGGCCCGCCGCACAAGGAGACGACCCAGGCGACGACGAGCAGCATCACCCAACGCGGCACTGCGAGAGCACCCGTTGCAGTGTTCTTTGTCCATCCCTCCCAAAGCTGTTTCGCACCGTGCGGATACATGCGGTACTCAACTTGATGTTCCCGAGCGATCGTCGCGATCGCAAATGGCATCAGCCGTGCGAGCGCCAAGTCGTCGACCACCGAGGTGCGGACTGATTCGTGCGAGTGGCCACCGAGTCGCATGTAGTGATTTCGGTGAACGGCAAGAAAGGGCCCGTACGCGACTCGCCGACTGCTTCGTTCGCCACCGCTCGATGCGACCATCGCCGACACCGTATTAAAGAGCATGCTCAACCGCTCGACGGCGCCGACAGTGCGGTGCCACGGCATGGCGCTCACTATCGCCTCGGGTCGTTGATCGAGCAGGGCCACCAGGTCGTCGACTGCACTCTTGCCGACTCGCACGTCAGCATCTACAAAAAGCAGAACGTCGCAAGTGGCGCGTTGCGCCCCGATAAAACAGGCGTGTGACTTGCCGGTCCAATCGTCTGGCAGTTCGCCAGAGCGCAGCACCACCACCCCGTGTCGCTTTGCCACCTCCACGGTCTCATCACTGGACTCGTCATCGACAACGATGATCTCGTCGCTCGGCTTCAATGACGACTGGAGCGTCGGCAGCAGCTGCACGAGGTTCTCGGCCTCGTTGCGGCACGGAACGATGACACTGACCGAGAGTGATCGCACCGTCGGCGCTGAAGGCAACGAGGGAGCACGCCAGAAGACGAGCCACCCCGCCAGCCAGCCGAAGAGAAAGATGACGAGACTCGCCAGGTTTGGCAGTTCGAACCAGGACAACTTCGACTACGCCGTGACGAGTTGGATAAGCGACGCAGTGGCATCTCGCGCGACGAGGCGGAGCACGGTTCTCTCCCCCAGTTCGTGCACGTGCACGTGCACGTGGATGCCGGTGCCGGGTTCAACCGATGCGTGGTGCTCAACCGTGGCGTGCAATGGGGCGCGCTTCTCGCGATTCGCCGCAAGGTACTCCTCGAGCGCTTCCCAGTACACGGCGTTGTTCAGGTGCCCGACTGCGTCAAAGTCGGTAAATCGCAACGGCATATCAAATGAACTACTTGGTGCTTTGTCGACCGGAAGATTGCGGCCGATGAGCAACCGAGCCGACACCTTTCTCCCGTTGGCGGCTTCTCCAATCAATTCGCGGAAGCGAGGTGTCAACGACAGTGGCTTCAACGTCTGCAAATCGACCCGCACCCACAGCGCTGCCGCTTCGATCGCTGGCTGCATCACACCATCCACGACAATCTCGATTCGCGTGCGGCGTTCAGCCCAGTGCGAACCGACCCCGCCGCACCACGTGGTGAGTCGGATTGTGTCCAGATATTTCGGGAATCGCTCCACCCACATCTCGGTACGGCGAACTACCCAACCGTGGGGGTCGTCATAGTTGCCATCCATCGCGTCGTCAGTCGCGATGTCCTGCAGATAGCGAGCTGTTGCGTCAAGACGCAGACGACCCTTCGGTGTGACATCGCCGAGACGTACGGTTCGTCGGCACTCGTACGTTCGGCCCGACTGCGGAAACGGCGCCGGAAGAGTCACGTTTTGCAGATGTGACACGGCGAAGACGCTACCGAAGGTGATGGTCATCGGTAGCCTCGCTGCGTGCGCCTACGAAGACGTTTGTTGACGCAATCGCTCGTTGCGGCGGTCGTTGTGGCACTCGTAATTGGATGGTGGACGAGCCGCGACGGCTCCGAGACTTACGTGCTCGACTCCACCGTTGGCAGTATCGCCTTGAACAAAATCTCTGAGGGCGCGACGCTGGCAGTGGTCGACCTCGAAGACGCGAGCAGCAACCTCGTCTCAACGGATACCTGGCTTGGGGAGCCGCTCCTCGTCAATTTCTGGTTCTCCACCTGTGAACCTTGCCGACGTGAGTTCCCGGTGCTGGTGAAAGCCGACGACCAGTACCCCGGACTGCGCTTCATCGGCGTCAACTTGAATGACTCTCCGGAGCGCGCAGCTGAGTTCGCCGCTGAATTCGGTGCCGAATTCGAGACGTTCTTCGACCGAGACGGTCGACTGACGAGTGCGATGGGGGTGGCGACTGCCCCGGTCACGCTGCTCATCGACGCAGGCGGCGTGGTGCGCCGCCAAATCACTGGCGAGGTCACCACGAAGATGCTCGACGAGGCGATCGCCGAGGTATTCCCGTCGTGATTGGTCTCGTCGAAGGCGAGTTCGCCTATTCGCTGTTGCTTGGAATGCTGGCCGCCGTCAACCCGTGCGGTTTCGTGTTGTTGCCGACCTACCTGACTGCCTACTTGGCAGTCGGTGACGAAATGGATGCCCGTTCTCGCATCACGCGCTCGCTCGTCGTCGGGTGCTCGGTGTCGGCAGGTTTCATCGGAGTGTTCGTCCTAGTCGGCACCGTCTCGCGTTTGTTCACCGGATGGTTGGAGGCGAATGCGAAGTATCCCGCGCTCGTCATCGGTATCGCTCTCATCGGCATGGGGGTGCGCATGTTGAGTGGTTGGCGGCCGAAGTTCTGGGTGCCGTCGTTCGCAGGTGGCGGACGCCGCGGAAGTGTCTCCAACATGGCGCTCTTTGGTGTGGTGTACGCGATTGCCTCGATTGGATGCACCGTTGGCCTCCTCACCACTGCGATTCTCGGCAGTTTTTCCCGCCACGGCGTGGTGTCTGGCGTCATCAGTGTCGCCCTCTACGGGCTCGGGATGGGGCTCTTTGTCACCGCACTCACTGTCTCCTTAGCGTTTGCCAAAGGAACTCTCCTGCGCAGTGGACGAAGCGCGATGCGCATCGTCAACCATCTATCGAGCCTGCTCGTACTGCTGAGCGGTGTCTATCTCACGTGGTACTGGTACGTCGCCATCACGCAACGCACCGAACCAGGCAGTCTGGTTGAGGTCGTCGGCAGGTGGCAGAACCGACTCACCGAGCGAGTCACGAACATCGGCTCTCTACCGCTCTTCATTGCGTTCGTCTTCGTGATCGCCCTGGCAGTCGTGTTGGTGCGAGTTCGACGTGGCGAGACGACGAACACATCCGTATGAACCTTCGCGACTTGCTCGCTCACCCAGGAGTCGAAGAAGTGTCCGAACTGCGGGGCAGATTCGGCTTCATGGCCTTCCACGGAGGCTCACTCGAAGAACGCACCGACATCATCGCCCGTAGCGCTGCCGAACGCGCCGGGGCGTCGTACTACGGGGTGCACCAACCAGCAGGTCTGCGCCAGCACGTGCCGTCGCACCGCTTCACTGCCGATCAGTCAGACACACTGGCCGAGTTCCTTGCACACGTCGACATCGTCATCACCGTGCATGGTTATGGCCGGCGCGGACTCTTCACAACGATGCTCCTCGGTGGCTCCAACCGAGCACTCGCCGCGCACGTTGCCCCGCACTTGCGTCGTGTTTTGCCGGCGTACCGCGTGGAAGACAACATCGAGAAGATCCCGAAGGAACTGCGCGGACTTCACCCCAAGAACCCGGTCAACTCAACTCGCTCGGGTGGGGTGCAACTCGAATTGCCGCCGCGCGTGCGCGGCACGAGCCCGTTGTGGTGGGATTGGGAGGGCCCGCATCTCACCCCGCACACCACTGCGTTGATTGACGGGCTGGTTGCTGCTGCACAGACATGGCCGAAGCCACAACAATTGTCTAGGGACGACGATTCGTGACGGACGGTTATGGAGCAAGTCGCTCGATCTTCCAGCCTGTAGGAGTTGCCGAATAACGGAACCTGTCGTGCAGACGGCTCGGGCGGCCTTGCCAGAACTCCCACTGCTCAGGCACGATCAGCCAGCCGCCCCAGTACGACGGACGCGAGACGGGGCCATCACCGAATCGCGCACGAACTTCCTGAAGCTTGGACTCCAGATCCGCACGCGAATTGATCACCTCAGACTGCGGCGACGCCCACGCCCCGAGTTGCGACTCGCGCGGACGTGAGGCGAAGTAGTCGTCGCTCTCCTTTTCGCTCAGTCGCTGCACTTCGCCGCGAACGCGCACCTGCCGATGAAGATCAAGCCACGCAAACGTCGCAGCCACCGAAGGAGCTGCCGAGACTTCGCGACTCTTTGCACTCGCGTAATTGGTATAGAAGGCAATGCCTCGGGCATCAGCACCGCGCGCCAGAACGACCCGTGAGTTTGCCCGACCGGCATGGTCTACGGTCGCGAGCGTGAATGCATTCGGCTCTGCAACACCCGCCGATGCAGCTTCTTCGTACCACACGCTGAATTGTGCAAGCGGATCTTCTCTCAGGTCGCTGCGATCGAGGCCCGCCGTTTCATATTGAACGCGGCGGTCACGCAAGCTCATCGCGGGCGAATGACCGTCGCACCGCGCATATAGGGGTGCAGCACCTTGGGGATGCTCACGGAACCGTCGGCGTTGCGGAAATTCTCCATGATCGCCGACCACACTCGTGGCACGGCGAGCGCCGAACCGTTCAAGGTGTGGGCAAACTCGGTGCCCTTCTTCCCGTCTCGGCGGAACCGAATCTCCCCGCGACGCGCTTGGTAGTCGCTGAACCAGCTCACGGAACTGACTTCCAGCCACTGATCGCAACCTGGTGCATACACCTCGACATCAAAGCTGCGGTGGTGGCTCTGGCCGAGATCGCCGGTGCAGATCTCAAGGAGGCGATACGGAAGCCCGAGGTCTGCGATCGTGCTCACCGCACGCTCAACGAACTCATCGAGCATCGCTGGAGCTTGTTCAGGGGTGGTAACCGCGAGGATTTCGACCTTGTCAAACTCGTGGCTGCGCAGCATGCCGCGCGTGTCGCGACCGGCAGAACCTGACTCGCGGCGGAAGCAGGGAGAAAACGCCATGTAGCGCACTGGCAACGTCGATTCATCCAGAATTTCCCCCGCGTGCAACGACGTGAGTGGCGCCTCAGCTGTCGGGATACACCAAAGATCATCACGACCGATGTTGTAGGCGTCGTCAGCGAACTTGGGTAGCTGCCCGGTCACCGTGAGGGTCGCAGTGGTCACCAGCGACGGAGGACGAACCTCTTCGTACGCATCTGCATTTCGATCAAGGGCGTACTGACAAAGAGCTCGCGCGAGGGTGGCACCGAGCCCGCGCTGCATGGTGAACATCGCGCCGGAGATCTTTACTGCGCGCTCCGAGTCGAGGATGCCGAGTGCGCTCCCGGTCTCCCAGTGCGGCACACGCTGGTACTCAGCGAATTGGGCCGGCATCTGCGACGGCCCACGCACCACTTTGTTGTCGTCACTGCCTGCGCCAGTTGACACGTCCGGGTGCGGAATATTCGGGATTGCGAGCAGTAGGTCGCGCAGGGCTGACTCCACTTGTGCGAATTCTTCGTCGAGTGATTTCTCGGTCTCACCCAACCGACGGCTCTCAACCATCAGCGGTTCAGCGTCCTTTTTTTCGCGACGCAACAAGCCCACTTGTTTGGAGATGTCGTTGACTTTCGCCCGAATCGCATCCCGCTCGGCAGTGATATCGCGCAACCTCGCATCAAGCCGCACTGCGTGGTCGACGTGCTCGAGCAACTCTGGCTTGGCGCGGCGTGCAAGAGCTTCGCGCACCGCGTCGGGTTGCGAACGCAGCAACCGGACGTCAATCACAACGATGCAGGCTAGTGCTGCAGCACTACGAGAAGAATCGCTGTCTACTGTGTTGGTGATGAG
>JBMTYA010000035.1:0-11503 GCA_049454015.1 Ilumatobacteraceae bacterium
ATCGCTCCGTCTGCTCGGGTCGAAGCGCTGATTCGTCACTACTGCAAGCTGTACGACCGCGGCGTCGATGCAGATCGTCTTATCAATCGACTCGGTCTTGCCGGCTTGCGAAACGCAGCTTGGCGCCGACTTTCAGGCGGCGAACGTCAGCGAGTTTCGTTGGCACTCGCACTTGCTGCGGCACCAGAGATTGCTTTTCTCGACGAACCGACCGCCGGCGTCGACTTCGACGGCCGCGAAATCATCCGCGAAATCATTGCGGAACTATCGGCTTCGGGTGCCTGCGTCGTGCTCGCCACGCACGACCTAGATGAAGCAGAGCGCATCGCAGACCACGCCATTGTCATGCACCGCGGGAAGATCGTGGCCGATGGACGAATTGTCGACCTCTGCACGGGCGGCAAGCGCTTGGAAGACGTAGTCCGCGAGGTCACCCGATGAGGCTCGCATTCGTGCAGATGCGAATGGAACTTTCGATGCTTGTTCGCAACTACGAGCAACTCCTCCTCGTGCTCGTCATACCGCTCGGTGTACTCGTGTTCTTCGGCAACGTTGACGTGCTGCCCGCAAGCATAAACCTTGGCCAGTTGCTGGCATCAGTCATCGCACTCGCCGTGATGTCGACGGCGATGGTGAGCACCGGCATCGCGACGGGCTTTGAGCGCTCGTACCACGTGTTGAAACGCCTCGGGGCTACCCCGCTCGGGCGGAACCGCCTCATCGTGGCAAAGGCTGGGTCAGTCGCCGTGGTCGAAGCTGCTCAATGCGTGCTGTTGATTGTCGTAGCAGTGGTGATGGGTTGGTCCGTCGACGACGTCTCTTGGTTGTTGCTCATCACCGCAGTCGTACTCGGCACGTTCGCATTCGCGGGCGTCGGGCTGTGCCTCGCTGGTCGTCTACGTGCCGAAGTGAACCTTGCCGCTCAGAACGGCCTGTACCTGTTGTTGTTGGCAATCGGTGGCGTGCTCGTGCCGAGCGATGAGCTCCCATCGGGTCTCGCCGAGGTGTCGCGATGGCTACCGTCAGGCTCGCTCACTCAGGTGTTGCACCACGCAGTAGATGGTGCCGCGATTGACCAGCAGGCGTGGCTCGTGCTTGCGATATGGGCGGTCGTTGCTCCGTACGTCGCAGCGCGTCTGTTTCGATTCGACGGGTGAAGCTCGCGGGCGTCAGCGCTCGCGCGGCGGTTCGGGCCGGGCGGGCACTCGCTCGAATTCGCGCGTGACGTCTTCGTAGGTAAGCGATGACTCGGGGTTGCGAACGTAACTCTGTCGTTCGCCATAACCGGCCATGAAGCGTTTGAACCACAAAAAGACGATGATTGACCACAGGAAGATGGATCCACCGACTTTCATGATCGCCCCAGCGATCTGCTGGTCGGTCGTGACCGACAGCCCCCATACGCGCACCGCGATGTCGTAGTGCTTATAGACGGCTCCTTCAGCGAACGTAAGCCAGGCTGCGGGCACAGTCGGCACCACCGACATGAGGAAGAGATACACCATCCGGCCGCCGTAGCCGATTCGCATTCCCGCATCGGGAGCGACGATCGGAGTCCACATCAAGAGCGACGACAAGATCAACCCAACATGCAACGAGTAGTGCAGCGGCGCGTTGGAAACGCTGCGGTTGACGAGCGCAGGTATGTGGGTAACGACCACCATCACGTTGAAGACGAACCCAGCAATCACCGGCTTCGCAAGCCAACTGATAACACGGCCAGCCCGCTGCGAGCCGATGATCGCACGGAACAACCACCTCGGCATCGAGAGCAGCACGAGCGGCGGCAAGAAATACGAGAGCGCCATGTGCTGAAACATGTGCACCGCGTAAAGGTACTCCTCGCTGATGTCGTGAATTGGCCAGTCCGAAGTCAGCCACAGCATGAGCACTGCCGCGACGAACAACCGCTTCTGCCGTGCGGTTACGAGCGGTTCACCGCCACGCACCTCAGGCGTATACGGGCCGATGAACTTGAGCGCGTACCACCACGCCCCAACAACGAACGCAACGAGAAGCCAGACTTCTGGGTGCGCTTGGAACCTCCATGGGTTGGCGAGCAGGTCGGCCGACTCGGCGAACAGTGCGCCCGGCGCGAACATGGTCGTACTCAGCGCAAGAAGAAATGGAATGTCGACAGCGCCGCAACGTACACACCGACGGCGAGGAAGAGGCCGGCGTAAAACATCCAGCTGAAGACCTTGTTGTCAAACTTCAGGTGCATGAAGTAGCTCACGACCATGAAGAACTTGACCACCATCATGATGAGGAGTGACGGCAAGAACAGCGGCCCGAAGTCGACATAGTACGTGGACACTTCGAGAGCAGTGATCGCCGCCAGGATGAGGGCGATGTTGATATAGCCGCGGGTCGACATGCCGTGCTCGGCATGCGCATCCGAGCCGTGCGTGTCGTGGGTGGTGTCTGTCGGAGTCGTCGTCATGGTCAGACCGGAATGAGATAGACGAGGGTGAAGATGATGATCCAAACGATGTCGACGAAGTGCCAGTACAGGCCGATCATCTCGACGGTCTCCGACTTGCTACCAGGCACGCGGCTGCGTTTGTTGATTGCAACGAGTGCCAGCAACATGATGATGCCGACGGTGACGTGCACACCGTGGAAGCCGGTAAGCGTGTAGAAGCTGGAGCCAAAGAGGCTCGTCGTGAAGCCGAGACCTTCGTTGTAGAAAGCCGTGAACTCGTAGACCTGTCCGCCGACAAAGGTTGCACCGAGCAACGCGGTGACGGTGAGCCACAGGTTGGTGTTGCGGTCGTCTTTCTTGTGAGCGGCAGAGACTGCCAGCACCATCGTGAGCGAACTCATGAGCAATACGAAGCTCGACACCGAAGTGAACGGGATGTCGTAGATCTGCTCGGGCGTTGGGCCGTTGGCGACTCGACCGCGATAGAGCATGTACGTGGAGATGAGACCGCCGAACAGCAAGCACTCAGAACCCAAGAACAACCACATGCCGAGCTTGACGTTGGAAATCCCCGTGCTTGACGCGTGAGAGTCGTGGGCTACTGCGGTCTCAGCCATGGCTCGCCCCTACCGCGTGACCGTTACCTGACGTCGGGTCGTAATCGCTCTCTGACGCCACTGACGGCTCGAGTGCCCAACCGTAGATCGCATACAGAACGACGAGGCCGCCGACGATGGCCACGGGGATCGAATAGATCAACCCGAGCGCGATGATCGGCAAACCTGTCGCGAGCACGATCGGCCAGTACGACGGCGACGGCATGTGGATGTGCTTGTCGGCGTTGCGCTCCAGTTCGGCGAGCACCTGCTCGGCAGTCGCCACTTCGCGCATCGTGTGGGTTGCCGGGTCTTCTTCGTACTTGCGGTGGAAGAACTCGTCCAAGTGGTGCACGTGGGGAATGGAGTCAAAGTTGTGCTCCTTAGGCGGGCTCGACGTCATCCACTCAAGGCTGCGCGCATTCCACGGGTCGAGTGGTGCTCGCTGCTTGTTGCGTGCCGTCACCACGATGTTGATGAGGAAGAACAAGACGCCGATTGTGAGGATGATCGAGCCGATCGACGCGACGAGGTTCCAGAACGCGAGGTTGAAGAAGCCTTCGCCGGCGCGGGCTTCGGTCCACACGTACATGCGGCGCGGCTGGCCTTGCAGACCGAGGATGTGCATTGGGCCGAAGGTGAGGTTCATGCCGATGACCATGAGCCAGAAGTTCCACGAGCCGAGTCGCTCGTTGAGCATCTTGCCGAACATCTTCGGCCACCAGTAGTAGAAGCCGGAGAAGAGTCCGAAAATCGCGCCACCGAACAGCACGTAGTGGAAGTGGGCGACGATGTAGTACGTGTCAGTCTGCTGAGTATCGCTTGGCGCGACGGAGTGGGTGACACCGGAGAGACCGCCGATGGTGAACAGCACGACGAGTCCAACAGCGAACTTCATCGCAGTGGTGAACACCAACTTGCCGCCCCACATGGTGAGGGTCCAGTTGATGATCTTCACGCCCGTCGGCACGGCGATTGCCATCGTGGCGACCGAGAACACTGCAACCGACACCGGTCCGAGACCGGAGGCAAACATGTGGTGGGCCCACACTCCCCAACCGACGAAACCGATGGCCGCACCGGAGAAGACGACGAACGGATAGCCAAAGAGCGGCTTGCGACTGAACACCGGGAGCACTTCGGAGATGATGCCGAACGACGGGAGAATCAGCACGTACACCTCAGGGTGTCCGAAAATCCAGAAGAGGTGCTGCCACAAGAGCGGGTCGGCTCCGGCGGCGACGTCGAAGAACTGCGCCCCGAACATTCGCTGGAAGCTGAGGAGGAAGAGGGCGACGGTGATGACCGGAATTGCAAAGAGCAGCAAGAACTGCACGACGGTGATCATCCACGTGAAGATCGGCATCTTCATCAGCGTCATTCCGGGTGCGCGCATGTTGAGCACCGTAACGATGAGGTTGATGGCACCGGTCAGCGAGGCGATACCCGCAATCTGCAGGCCGAGCGCCCAGAAGTCGACGCCGTGGCTCGGCGAGAACACTGGCCCGGAGTTCGGGGCGTACATGAACCAGCCACCGTCGGCCGCACCACCGAGGAACCACGCCAGGTTGACGACGATGCCGCCGCCGAGCACGCACCAAAAGCCGAATGCGTTGAGGCGTGGGAAGGCCACGTCGCGCGCACCGATTTGCAACGGGATGAAGTAGTTGGCGAAAGCGGCTGCCATCGGCATCACGAACAAGAACACCATCGTGGTGGCGTGCATGGTGAACATCTGGTTGTAGAGGTCGGCGTTCAGCACCTTGCCTTCTGGCGCGGCGAGTTGCAGACGAATGAGCACGGCCTCGAGTCCGCCGACGATAAAGAAGAACAGCGCCATCGCGCCGTACATGATTCCGAGCTTCTTATGGTCGACCGTGAAGAGCCATGACTTCCAGCCGGTGCTGGTGACGGGGCGACGCAGCGCACCAAATGTGCGAGCTGGCGTGATGGCCGGTGCGGCAGGCGCGAGCGCCGGCACCGTGGTGCCGGGGGCTGGGCGTTCGATGATTGCCATCTGATCCTCCTACTTACTTCAGCGTGAGCAGGTATGCCACGAGTTTGTCAATGTCGGATTCGCTGAGACCAAGGTTGGGCATGCCGCGGTACTTGCCGTTGGTATCGGCGAGCAATGCGGGATTCGCGTACATCGGCTTCTCTGCTGGTGCATTGCGCAGCCAGGCGCGCAGGTCGTTGACATTGAGACAGGTTTCGTCGACGCCAGCCAGGTACTTCGCTCCGAACTCTGCACTCTCTGCCTTCCACACGTCGTCTCTGCAAGCAGAACGCAGGAGGTCGAACATCGCACCGGCGAACGTGTTGCGAGTCATCAACTTGGTGAGGTTCGGCGCGGCACCCGACCATACGTTCTCGTCAGGTGCGGCAATGGCGAGGGTGCCATCCGCGCGCTTCAAGCCGTCAACTTGGTGGCAACGCACGCACTGGTTGAGGAAGACCGCTTCACCTTCTTTGGCGAGCGTTCCTTCAGCAGGGGCCTGATACGCGGCCTGTTGATTGGCAACCCACTTCGCAAAATCCTCTTTCGAGAGTGCCACCGCCTCCATGCGCATGTTGGCGTGTGAAAGACCGCAGAACTCGGTGCATTGCCCGGCATAGATGCCAGGTTCATCGGCTTCGAGCCGCAATGTGTGGATGCGGCCGGGCACGGCATCACGCTTGCCGTTCAGTGCGGGAATCCAATATGAGTGGATGACGTCGCGGCTGGTTTCGCGCAGCAGCACCTTGGTGCCAGCAGGCATGACCAACTGACCGGAGGTGATGATCGGCTGGGTGATGCCCCACTCGTTCTGTACCGGGTAGTCGTACTCCCACCACCACTGCTGCCCCGTCACGTTGATCACGAGTTCGGTGTCGTCGGTACGAGCAAGGTCGAAGATGGCACGCACAGTGAAGACGCCAACGACAGCGAGGATGAGCGCGGGGATGACGGTGAGCGTGATCTCGAGCGCCGGCTTGCCGTGCGTCTGTTCGGGAATCGGCTGACCGCGATCTTTGTATCGCCAGATGACGTATACGACGACGGCGAACACGATGATGCCGATGATTCCGGCGACTGCAAACACCGGCTGCTGCAAATCGTCGATCAACTTGGCATTCGGACCCTTGGGCTGCCAAGTGTCTTGCGGTGCGTTCGTCGCGCACGATGCCAAAACGACCAGCAGGCCGAGCGCTGCTGCGCTACGGGTGATGAGCGACCGCAAGTTCACCCGACTCACGCTAAAGCCGCGTCGTTCTCTGAGTGCATTCGTTCGTTCGTGATTCACGGAACAATCACCTCAATGGTCTGACCATCAACGCCTGGCACGCTCAGCGTGAACGGCTCTTCTTGTGCGATTGAGGGTTTGTTATAGGTAATCGTGAGCGCCTGCTCTGCCCCACTCGGAATCAACTGCGTGCAGGTCTCATTGGTGCTGCCATGCTTCTCGCTCGGTGCACCCTCGGTGGCGGCTGCGGCCATCGCCGTGCCGAGTGTGGCCACCATGCGTCGCTCCGCCTCGTCGTAGTTGCGGAAGATGAAGGTGACCGGGTTGGCGCGCGGCACGCTGATGGTTTCTTGCGCGCCCTTGAATCCGTACACCTCCGCGGTCAGCTTGCCGTCGCGCAGCTCGATGACTGCAGCGACGTTGCTGCGCAACGACAACGTCTTCATTGCTTTCTTGTCGAAGTACTTCGACTTCTCTGCACCGCACTCGCGGTGGGTGAAGTGTCCTTCTTCTTTGGCCTCGACGAGTTCGGTGCGCATCCCAGCCCCGGCACTCGTAATGCCGCCTGCAACGATGCCGAGCGCACCGACCACGCAGATCGTGCCGACGAGAGCCGGTTTCAGCGACGGGCGAAGAGCGAAGAGTGCACCGGCGAGCAGCACCACTGAGGCCACCACGATGAACATCACGGCACCCGCACTCTTGGAGATGGCGAGCATGATTCGCGAGAACGAAAAGAGAATGACGCCGAGGCCGAGTGCAGAGATGACCGGGAACTCGATCGGATGCAGGAGGCGACGGCGTGCAGATTCGTTGTGCGCAGCGTCGTCCGATGCGGATTCGCTCCAGGCCTGCACCATCCACTCCGCAAGAGCGGCGAGCACCACGACGATGCCGAAGATGAAGTAGACCTGCGCGACGACGAGCCCGAGCACCAAGAGAACGAGGCCGACGACGGTGACGATCGGCCACATCGAGGCCCTGGTGAGTGCCGCATCGCGCGGCTGCACTTCGTCGTCGCCTTCGTTGGCGAGGATGACCGTCGCACTAAGCCCGACCAGTGCGGCAAAGACGATGCTGAGCGCGACACCGCCGATCGCGAGTCGCTCAACGAAGATCAGATAGGCGACAAGGTTGAGTGCCGCAAACCCCGTGAGGCCGAGGAAGAGTTTCGAGCCGACCTTGAACATGGCGTTACTTCTGCACGTACACGACGAACCAGAGGGCAGCAAAGATGCCGTAGGTCGCGTACCAGTAAAGGGCGTGGGCGGCAAGGACGTCGTTGTCGTTCGTGCGACCGGCGAGCACACGGAACATCGCAACGAGCGAGTACACGACCGCGCTTGCGATGATTGCGAACATCATGCCGGTGACGGTGTAAAACATCGTCTGGTAGGCATCATCGCGCAACACGATGTCCATCTGCATCCACAACGCTGCCTGCACGTTCAATAAGGCGAGTCCGGTGAAGAGGGTTACTGCGAGGGCGAGCGTGGTGTGCGACTTGTCGTTACGGCGACCCGAGTAAACCGCCCATTGCGCCATGACGCAGGCAATGAGGAACGTGAACATCATCGTCGTTGCCGCAACCTCGGGAATCGCGATGTCTGCCTTCAGCCAGTCCTTAATCACCGAAACACCGTCGCTGGCGATGCGCGTCGGCGCCTTCGCGCGGAAGTCGAGCCACATCGCGAGCATTCCGCCCATCAATGAAGCTGCACCAGCTGCCACGAAACCTGTGGCAACGAAGACGCTGCTCGAACGACGCGACGGTCCTGCCGAAAGTGCCGGCACGCTCATGCCTCTGCTCCTTGCGCGTAGCGGTCGGCGACGGCGTCACCGCGTCGTGACTTTGCAACCAAACCAGCGAACGCCAGTACGACGACCACCATGAGCGCGTGACCAAGACCGACGATTGCATTCGCGATGCCAACAAATCCGGAGTCGTCATATCCGACGGCAGTTGCGACTGGTTGATCGAGGAACCCTGCGACGTAGTGCGGTAGCGATGCAAGCACTGTGGCAATGAAGCCGACGAGCGACAACAGCAGCACCGGAGTGTCAGGAAGTGCGCGACCAGTGACCGAGCCGAGATGCAATGCAAGTGCGCCGATTGCCGCGAGCACGGCACCGTAGACGACATAGACAAGAGCAGCTTCGCCAAACGTGGTGCCGACCAGACCGAGGCTGTCGACGTGCATCGCCGCCGAACCGACGAGGCCGGTGAACAACATTCCGACCCCGAGGAACGATGCGACGAATGCTGCCGAAATCGCGGGTGTGCCCGCTTTCAGCGCGAGGAGCGACAACAAGGTCACGATGAGCGGTGCGAGCAAAGGCAAGAGGTTGAACAACGCAAATGGAACGAACGATTGCATGGTTTCGAACGGCGTCTTTCCGACTTCGAAGACGTGCACCTGCTGCGTAACGGAACTGAAGACGACAGTCGCAGCAACGCCGACACCGACCAACACCACACCCCGCAACGGCTGGCGCGACTTCGCAGTACGGACTGCGGCATCCGCCAGAATCCCGAGCGCCGGTGCAGCCAAGATGAGCGTCTGTGGCTCACGCATCAGCCAGCCGAGCCATGAATCAATGAGGTCTGCCCCACCGAATGCAACTCGCGCGTTGACAAAGTCAACCCAGAGGTATGCAATGGTGCCGAGGGCGACGGGAAGCGTGAGTGCAACACCGATCGACGAGACCAGTGCCGCGAACGCGCCAACGGGAATGTCGGCGAGGCGCCTGCCGTTGCGGCGAGTGAGCACCGTGGTGGCGACCGAGACGGAGACAGTGACGAGACCCACGATGATGAGTGCGAGACCGAGAAGATACGTCTCTACGTAGCGCTCGTCTCCCCCGCCCGGACCGCCGTTGCCGAGATACGAGATGAGCGCAACGACGCTGCCCGCAAGCCACGCCCACCATCCGAAGGCGGCAAGACGCGGCAGCGAGATGTTCGACGCGTGCAACTGCGCCGGCACCGTCAAGACAGATACGCCCAGCATCAACGGGGCGAGCACTCCAAAGACGAGAGCGAAACGGTGCGCAGAGAACAGTTGTGTCAGCGCGTCAGACTCGACGAGGGCGGAACCAGCATCCAGGCGCTCGAATCCGAGCACGGCGCCGATGGCACCACCAACGAGGGCCCACAGGAACGCACCAACAACGAGCGAGGCTCCGACTCTCACGTGGTCGGCGGCGGTCAGCCACCGCCCGAGTGCGGCAAGCGGTGCGGGAACGGCTGACGAGCCGCCAGAGCCTGATACGCGCGAATCCACTGCCGTCGTCACCGTCCCGCAAGGCTACTCAACGGGGCAGTTTTACCCGAGGTCTCCCGCCGTCGGCGAGTTGTATTCAGCGTCTCGAACTAGCGCACGAGCACGTCAAGCATCACGGCGAGAAAAAGCAGCGTGACATAGGAAATCGAGAAGGTGAACACGCGCATCGCCGCCGCTTGGGTCGGCGTACGCCCCAGACCGAAGGTCATCGCAACGAATGCGACACCAGACACGAGCGACGTGGCGATGTAAATGACACCCATGTCGTTCAGCGGGATCAGTGCGAACGACGCCAGCGCAACCGCGACGGCATAGAGACCCATCGTGCGTACGGTGCGCGCCAGAGTTTCCACCACCGGAAGCATCGGCACCGACGCTGCGCGGTATTCATCGACATGCCGAATGGCAAGGGCCCAGAAGTGCGGGGGTGTCCACAGGAAAATGACGAGAAAGAGGACGACCGCCGACCAGGAGAGGTCGTTGGTGACTGCAGCCCAGCCAACAAGCACCGGTGCAGCACCAGCCGCGCCACCGATGACGATGTTTTGGCGCGAAGTTCGCTTCAACCAGAGCGAATAAATAAAGACATAGAAGAGCGTTGCGCTGATAGCAAGCGCTCCAGCCAAGACATTCGAAGATGCAGCCAACACCACGAATGCGAGCACCTCAAGAGCGACCGCAAAGATCAGTGCATTTCGGGGCGAGATACGCCCGGTGACGAGCGGACGGTTCTTGGTGCGCTCCATCAGGTGGTCAATATCGCGGTCGATGTACATGTTGATTGCGTTCGCGCCACCTGCGGCGAGTGCGCCGCCGAACACAGTGAGGATGACCAGCCACGTGTCGGGCCACCCGCCTTCTGCGAGCACCATCGTCGGCACGGTCGTGATGAGCAGAAGCTCGATGATCCGCGGTTTGGTGAGTACGACGTATGCGCCGATTCGCGTACGTGCAGGACGCGAGCCGACGTGCGAGAACGTGCTCGTCAGTCGCGAGGGAACGAGCGGCCGACCGAGCACCACGCGCTAGAAGGCTAGGACGGCTCGACAGCCCGAAGGCAATGCGTCGGCACAATGGAGGTATGTCGACAGTCACCGATGTCGAACGCACGACTGACGTCAACATTGACCGACCGTGGGTGGTGATTGTGTGGAACGACCCGATCAATCTCATGTCGTATGTGACGTGGGTCTTCCAGAAGCTGTTCGGCTACAGCCTCGAGAAGGCAACGTCGCTGATGCTTGACGTGCACGAGAAGGGTCGTGCAATCGTGTCAAACGGAACCAGAGAGCGCGCCGAAGTTGATGTGCAGCGACTGCACGAGCACGGGCTGTGGGCGACGATGCAACGGGAAGACGCGTGATTTTTGAGCGCGCCGACGGCGGGCTTCGCCTCACGATTGACGAACACTCTCGCCAAGTGGTGGTGCACCTGCTCGGCGAGCTGCGAGCAGAAGTCGAAGCCGCCAAAACCGTCGCACCTGACCAGATTGGTGCGCACATGAAACGCCTCTTCCCGTCGGCGTACCACGACGACGAGAAATTGAATGAGGAGTACCGCAGGCTTACGCACGACGATCTCGCTGATTCGCACATCGCGGCGATTGACGATGCCGTGAGCTTGCTCGCCCCAGATCACGTGATTCGCGCCGACGAGCTCGAGCGTTTCGTGCGTGCGCTCAACGCGATGCGGTTAGTGCTCGGCACGGTGCTCGACGTGAGCGAAGACGACGATGAAGAGTCGTCTTCAGAAGAGCCAGTGGATGCCGACGTGGTCGTGCCGCAGCGCGAGGTGTACGACTACCTCGGCTGGCTGCTGCACGCCACACTCGACGAACTGCGTAGGTGACCAGCGAAGCATCCGGACCTGCCTGCTTTGCGTGAGCAGGCTGGTGGTCGACGGTGCCTGAGTGCTCAGCGAAACTCGCTGGTAGATTTCAGATGCTCTTCCAACGAGTCAAAAATCCTTGCCCCC
>JBMTYA010000036.1:0-11426 GCA_049454015.1 Ilumatobacteraceae bacterium
CCGAAACTGGTGGCGAGGTTCGGCACATCGGAGTACGACATTCCTTTGTAGGTGCGGGTCTTGGCAAAGTCGACTTGGTGGCCGTCAACAAAGATCTCCGCTTCGCCGAGTGACACGAGCTGTAAGCCCGTCGCGGTGACGATGACATCCGCGGCAAGGTGCTCACCAGACGAAAGCAATATGCCCGTCTCCGTAAATGTTTCGATCGTGTCGGTCACCACCGACGCGCGTCCAGAGCGAATGGCGGCAAAGAAGTCAGAGTTCGGCACGAGACACAACCGTTGGTCCCACGGGTTGTAGCGGGGGAGGAAGTGCTTCTTGATTGGGTACTTCCCGCCCAACTCCAGTTGGATGCCACCCAGTAGCAGCATCTTGATCTGGTCGGGTTTGGTGCGGGTGCGCTTGTAGACGAGTTGCTGGCGCCACGTGTTCTTGGCGCGCGTTATGTTGTATGCAACTTGGTCGGGGAGAATCTTGCGCAATACATTCGCGAGCGCGTCACGATCTGGTCTCGACACCATGTAGGTGGGCGAGCGCTGCAGCATCGTGACGTGGGCGGCGCTACGCGCTACCGCAGGCACGATGGTGACCGCCGTCGCGCCAGAGCCGATAACGACCACGCGCTTATTGGCGTAGTCCAAGTCTTCCGGCCACTCCTGCGGGTGCACGATGGTGCCACGAAACTTCTCGCGGCCAGGAAACTCCGGCAGGTATCCGGCCTTGTAGGAGTAGTAGCCGGCACACATGAAGAGATAGTTGCACTCGAATGTGCCGTTCGTGCCGTCAGCGCGCTGTGTTTGCACCGTCCAAGTGGCGTTGGAAGTCGACCAGTCCGCGCGCACGACCCGCTCACCAAAACGCATATGCCGGCGCAGATCATGCTCGGCAACGGTCTCGCGCAGGTATTCCATAATCGACGGTCCGTCGGCAATGGACTTTTCCGCCTTCCACGGCTTGAACTCGTAGCCCAACGTGTGCATGTCGCTGTCTGAGCGAATACCTGGGTACTTGAACAAATCCCACGTGCCCCCGATGTCTTCTCGACCCTCAAGGATGACGAACGACCGATCCGGTGACTTGTCCTTCAGGTGCACGCCAGCACCGATGCCCGAGATTCCTGCACCGACGACCACAACATCAAATCGTTCGGTCGGCATGGCGCAACACTAGTGACGAGAGCTTTGCTCAAATGTCCGTACTTTCATACCTGAGAACTACTGTGGTTGCGTGAACCCGCTCCTCGTTTTGCTAGCGGCACTCTTGACATCGGGCGTTGGAACCTTGGGTGGATTGGGCGGTGCCATCATGCTCGTGCCACTGTTGGTGCTGAGCGGACTGACACCTGCGGAAGTGGCGCCACTCGGCTTGTTGTCTGTGGTTGCGGCGTCGTCTGCCGCAGCGCGTCGTCAATTGCGTGAGCACACCACCAACCATCGACTCGGAGTGGTCACGGAAAGCGCATCAACCGCGGGAGCGGTCGCCGGAGCGTTGGCAGCCGGCGCAATTTCTGAACAGGCACTCACGGTGTTGTTGGCGGTAGTCGCACTATTTGCTGCCCTCGCCGGAGGAAAGCGCAAGGGAGTGCGCTGGAAGCCCGACGCGAATGCGTCCCAGTCGGTGGTGGGCGAGTGGATTGGTTCGATGAACGGCGCATACTCGCTCAACGGTGAGGTAGTGCCATATCGAGTGAAGCGAGTGGGTTCGGGGCTGGTGGCCATGGCGGTGTCTGGAGTGATCACTGGCGTGTCGGGTGTGGGTGGTGGGTTCATCAAGACACCTGCCAATAGTGAACTTATGCATGTGCCAGTGAAGGTGTCGTCGAGTACCACCACGTTTTCCATCGGTATCACGGCAGCAGCGGCTCTGCTCGTGAAGATTCTCGACGGCAAGCTTGACGTTGAGCTCGGAGCGGCGGTCATCATTGGTTCGCTCATCGGTGGGCTGCTCGGGGCGAGAGTGCAGTCCAAGATGTCGCCGGTCGTCGTCAGAAAGTTCTTGTCGGTGCTGCTCGTGGTCGTTGCGGCAATCCTGATTGTGAGGGTGTTATGAGCGACAGTTACGGTCGCGTCGATCCTGCACAGCGCGATGCCGAAGAGCGACTTGGGGTCGTGATTTCACGCGTACTGCTGGCTGTTGGGCTGCTCGCCGCTTTGGGGTTGGTCATTCCTGGTGGGTCAGGGTTCGCGTGGGCAGCCGTAGTCGTCGCCGTGGCCATTCCAATCGTGCGAGTGATGTGGCTCACGGTGCGATGGGCAAAACTCAAAGACACTCGCTTTGTCTGGGCGGCAGTTGCACTGCTTCTGCTAATTGCCGTCGGGCCGATTATCGCGCTCGTGTAGGGCTGCGCACTCCGAATTGGGTGGATGTAGTGCCTGCCGACCACGTGGTGGTGAACGTATATGCATCGCCCCGCACGACGGTGCTTCGCCACTCGAGCGGTCCGCGATCGCTTTCGGTGTATCGGGTTACGACGAACACTGGTTGATTCTGTTCAATCTCGAGTAGGCGTCGTTCTGAGCTGTCGGGTAGTGCTGGACGTATGCGTTCCCAACCACGAACCGGTCGCACATTTGTAAGTCGCTCCAATTCTGCATACACAGCTGTGTGCTCAAAGTTCGCCTTGAAGAGCGGGCGCGCAATGGCGGCAGGGAGCCAGATCTCATCGATTGCAAACGGAACTCCGTCAGCGCGACGCAGGCGACGCAAGTAGAAGAACTTCGTCTTACTCGCCAGACCCATCTGCTTGGCGATGGCTGCGTCGGTCACTGTCGACAGTTCCAGCACATCGCTTCGCTGAACATGGCCCTGATCTTCGATTGAGCGAAACAGGCTGTAGAGCGGGCCGACACGCTGTTCGAGTGCAAGTGGCTGCACGAAACTGCCGCGACCCTTGTGGCGTCGCAGCACACCCTCTGCTTGCAGTCGACGAGCGGCTTCTCGGGCAGTGTGTCGACTGACGTCATAGGTGCGCATCAAGTCGCGATCAGTAGGGAACCCCTCTGCGAATTCTCCCTTGGCAAGGCGTTTGCGAAGGTCGGTCAGCACCTGTTCCCACAACGGGGCGGTACGGCGTCGCTGACGCTGTCGGGCTCTCTTGGCACCCGGCATCGAACGATGGTGTTGGGTCGGTCAGCGAGACGCGACGACGTCGCGGTGTTCACCGTCGCCCGTAATCACAGTGCCTGCGGCACGTGAAGTTTGAGCGTCGCGCAGACCCAGTCCAACGAAGAGCCCAGCAATCGTGATGACGGCCAAACCGGCGCCGGAAGCGAGCATGACGAGAGCAGGAGCGGGGCAGGTGCCCGACAATGCCCAGCCAATGCCAAACAGTGCACCACCGACGACGTTCTCACGCTTGACCGGAGAGCGCGACAACGTGAGCGGCCCAGCGAGGACTGTCTTGGCTTTGGCGCGTTCGAGCAGCCATAACAGTGGCAGCGAGACTCCGATGGCGCCGCCCATCAGAAGGAACACGTCGAATTCCTCGAGCGACAACATGTTGTGAATGGTGCTGTACTCGTGGAGATTGGCTGCCGCGAGGACGAATCCGAATCCGATACCGAACAGTAGTCCGATGATTTTGTGTGTAGTTGAAGTATTCATGTTTGTGTGACTCGCTTTCAGATTTGATTGACGAAGAAGGTGGTAATCACGGCGGCAGCCATGAAACTGACAGTCGCCGCCCAGCTTGCAGGGGATCGCTGAGCTGTGCCGCAGATTCCATGACCGCTGGTGCAGCCTCCGGCCATGCGTGCGCCGTATCCCATCACGACAGCTCCGACGAAGATGACAACGGATGCAACAGGAAGTGACAGATTCATGTCCATCGGATCAAGGAGCACGTCATAACCCTTGCGGCGGACGAATCCGTCATCTTTGAGCAACACCGCGAGCAACCCACCGAGCGCGATGCCGACGAAGTAAAACGCACGCCACGTGACGGCACCAGGCAGTCGACGCACGGTCTTTGCGGTTTCTACATACGCACCGGTCGCGCCGAGCGGTTGGTTGGTGAACAAGAAGAATCCGACGACCAGTAGGCCGAGCGCTGGGCCAGCGAGATACCAAGGGAGTCGGTCAGGCAATACTGCGGAAAGCATCGGTTCCTCCATAACAATGACTCGATTGACTTATGTCACAAAATAACATACGATGTCAAATGTCCGTACATTTCAACATCAGCTGATGTTGACCGTGAAAGGATCCTCAGTGGCAATGTTCTTCAAGCAGTACTACTTGGCATGTCTCTCTCACGCCTCGTACATGATCGGCGACACGAACACCGGCAGAGCGGTCGTTGTCGACCCGCAGCGAGACGTCCAGCAGTACCTCGCCGATGCGACCTCCAACGGCTTGAGGATCGAACGAATCTTCGAAACGCACTTCCACGCGGATTTTCTGTCTGGCCACCTCGAGCTGCAAAAGCGCACAGGTGCGGACATTGTCTATGGAAAAGTTGGGGCAGAGAGAACAGAGTTCGCGGTTGTCGCGATGGGGGATGGTGAGCGCTTCAGCCTCGGTTCTGTGACGCTTGAGGTGCTGGAGACCCCGGGTCACACCCCTGAGTCGGTCTGCATTGTCGTGTATGAAACCGCAGATACGCCATACGGTGTGCTCACCGGTGACACACTTTTCATCGGCGATGTCGGTCGCCCTGACCTCTTGTCTGCATTCGGCGCCACGGCGGCTGACCTCGGGCGCCAGCTTTATAGATCGCTCCATCACAAACTGATGGTCTTGCCCGACTCCACCAAGGTGTATCCCGCACATGGAGCAGGGTCAGCCTGCGGAAAGAACCTCTCGTCAGAGACCGTCTCCACCATCGGTGAGCAGCGCCGCACCAACTATGCACTGGCCCCAATGTCTGAAGACGAGTTCGTCAAGGTGGTCACCGAAGGCCAAGCAGCCGCACCGCTGTACTTCTCGTTCGCTGCAGTTCGAAATCGAATGAAGCGAGACGTTTTCGACGAAGCAGGTGCGACGCGCTTGCTCAATGTGGATGAGGTGTTGGCTGCTCAGAAGTCGGGTGCAGTCATCATTGATACGCGCGAGCCGAACGAGTTCGCTCTCGGCCATCTTGCGGGTTCTATAAACGTTGGTCTCAGCGGACGATTCGCCGAGTTCTCAGGCGAGGTCGTGAGCGCGGACACCAAGATCGTGCTCGTGTGCCCACCCGGAACCGAGAACGAAGCAAGAATTCGTCTGGGTCGTATCGGCTTTGACAGTGTCATCGGCGCACTCGACGGCGTCGAACAAGCCCTCATCGCAAAGCCTCAAAGTGTCATGCAGGCATCCCGACTCACCGTCGACCAACTGCGAGAACGCCGAACGAACGTCGCCGAATTGCAGCTGGTTGACGTTCGAGGCCCGGGCGAGGTTGCGGCTGGAACCATCCCCGGTGCCGACACCATCCAGCTGGCATCACTCGTTACTCGAATCGGCGAGCTGGACCCTGCCAAACCAACCGTGGTGTTCTGTGCCGGTGGCTACCGATCGAGCATCGCAGCGAGTGCTCTCAGGCAACGTGGCTTCAAGGATGTGAGCGATCTCATCGGCGGGTTCGGTGCTTGGCAGGGTGCCGGTGGGGACGTTGCGATGTTGGAAACTAGCCATTAACCGACCGCACTCATGACCCGCTACGCCTTCCTCATCGACCAAGACACCTGTATCGGTTGTCATGCCTGCACCATTGCGTGCAAGTCAGAGCACGATGTTCCGCTCGGTGTGAACAGAACCTGGGTCAAGTACATCGAAAAGGGTGAGTTTCCCGACTCTCGAAGGTTCTATTCAGTAAACCGCTGCAATCACTGTGAAGATGCTCCGTGCGTTTCTATTTGTCCTACAACCGCGCTCTATCACCGCTCGGATGGCATCGTCGACTTTGACGACTCCAACTGCATCGGTTGCAAATCGTGCATGAACGCGTGCCCATACGATGCCCTGTACATCAATCCCGAGACGCAGACGGCTCACAAGTGCAACTTCTGCTCGCATCGCGTCGAACTCTCGCTCGAGCCGAGTTGTGTGGTGGTGTGCCCGACACAGTCGATTATTGCGGGAGACCTCGACGACCCGAGCTCTCGAATCTCGCAGATGATGAGTCGTCACGACACCAAGGTTCGAGCACCCGAGCAGGGCACCAAGCCGCACGTCTTTTACAAGGGGGCCGATGAGGCAGCACTCGATCCTCTTCGCACAAAAATCCTCGACGATGGAATGATCTGGGCTGACACTACGGAGCACCACCCGACCATTCCGGTCAGCACCCCGAGTATTGATGCCAACCTTGTGGCTCGTACCGCGTACACCACGAACCACCCAATGGCTTGGAAGGGCAAAGTCTCGGCGTACCTGGTCACCAAAGGCGTAGCGGGCGGCACGTTCATGGTGGCTGGTCTTGCCGCACTGATGGGTCACAGCAGCGAGCGCGCGTACATCGGGTTCTACGCGCCAATTATGGCGCTTGCCTTTGCTGCTATCACGGGAGCACTGCTCATCGCCGACCTCAAACAGCCGCTGCGGTTCTTCTACATTTTCACGCGACCCCAGTGGGGCTCATGGTTGGTGAAAGGCGCGTTCATCCTTGCCGCGATGGGTCTCTTTGGTTCGTTATGGTTCCTTGCAGCCATTCTCGACTCACCGGCGCTCATCGAGTGGCTCGCGGTGCCGTCGATCATCTTCGGCGCCGGCACGGCCGGATACACGGCGTGGCTCTTTGCTCAGTGCGAAGGTCGAGACCTCTGGCAAACGCCACTCATGTTGCCAGTGCTTTTAGCGCAAGCCGTCACCGCAGGCGCCGCAGCGCTGGTCTTGCCGATCTCGGCCTTCGGAGTCGCAGAAGATCTTGAGGCGATCGTGTTGTGGTCGCTGTTCGGCGGCATCGTCGCTCAGCTCGCCCTCGTCGCCATTGAGGTCACCTCGCACGGCACCGTCTCTGTTGAAGTTGCGACGGCGATGATGACGAAAGGCAAGTATCGCGGCCGATTCTGGTTTGGAGTCGTCGGCGGAATGATTGCAGCCGGGGTGCTCGCACTCGGTGCCGCTGTTCAGGGGAACACCGCACTTGCTGGCGGTGCAGCAGTGTTGGCGCTCGCAGGGCTTGCGGCCTATGAAGACGCGTTTGTCCGGGCCGGTCAATCGGTTCCACTGAGCTAGGAGGCGACAGATGTCGTTACGCGAGCACCTCACGAATGCGGGAGTATCCGATCTCGAGCGGCTTCTGCCTGGCTCCTCGCTCACGAGTTACCCGCCCGCTGAGAAGTGGACCGACTGGGTCGAACTCGACTCCAAGGAATGGGCTCACGGACGGAAAACGAAGCGGCGCTTCAGTCTGATCCCCACTACGTGCTTCAATTGCGAAGCGTGCTGCGGTCTGCTCGCGTACGTTGACAAAGAAACTGGCGAAATCCAGAAGTTCGAGGGCAATCCGCATCACCCAGCGAGTCGTGGTCGTAACTGCGCCAAGGGTCCAGCCACGATCAACCAAGTTCATGACGCTGACCGAATCCTGTATCCGCTGAAGCGAGCGGGCAAGCGCGGCGAAGGCAAGTGGCAGCGCATCGAGTGGTCGCAAGCCCTCGAAGAAATCGGCTCACGAATCGGCAAAGCATTTCGTGAAGGCCGCCGCAAAGAAGTCATGTATCACGTCGGGCGTCCGGGTGACGACAGCTATATGGAGCGTGTGCTGCATGCCTGGGGGCTTGACGGCCACAACAGCCACACCAACATCTGTTCTTCTGGTGCGCGAGTGGGATACGCGGCCTGGATGGGATTCGACCGTCCATCAGGAGACCACGCGAATGCAAAAGTCATCTTCCTCATCTCGTCACACCTCGAGGCTGGGCACTATTTCAATCCGCACGCCCAACGCATCATCGAAGGCAAGATGCGTGGCGCGAAAGTGATTTGCGTAGATCCGCGACTATCCAATACCGCCTCAATGAGTGACTACTGGCTACCGGTTTGGCCTGGCACTGAAGCATTCCTGTGTCTTGCTGTCGCACGTCTTCTACTGCAGAACGGCACATGGGATCGAGAATTCGTGCGCCGTTGGGTGAATTGGGATGTTTTCCTGCGCGAAACTCGACCAGACCTGGAGTGCTCCTTTGAGAACCTTGCTCCCGCCCTTATCGACCTGTATTCCGACTACACGCCTGAGCGAGCCGAGCACGTCTGTGGCATTGACGCAAACAAGATTCGGGAAATCGCCGAGCACATCGGTCGTGCCGTGCCGGGTCGCCTCTCCACGCACAACTGGCGTGCATCTGCGGCCGGCAACGAAGGCGGCTGGCAGACGGCACGAACGTTGTTCTTTCTGAACGTCTTAACGGGTTCAGTCGGCACCGAAGGTGGCACAAGTCCGAACGGATGGAACAAGTTCATCCCAGTTCCACCGAAGAATCCGCACCCCCACGGAGACTGGAACGAGC
Source organism: Ilumatobacteraceae bacterium (assembly GCA_049454015.1). GTDB lineage: Bacteria > Actinomycetota > Acidimicrobiia > Acidimicrobiales > Ilumatobacteraceae > F1-60-MAGs027. The sequence goes on from JBMTYA010000036.1 coordinate 8,430, forward strand.
TCACCTGGCCCAAGGAGTACCCACTCACGCACCACGAGCTCTCAATCCTGCTGCCGCATTTCTTGAAAGAAGGCCGAGGCAAGCTCGACACATACTTCACTCGCGTTTACAACCCAATCTGGACAAACCCCGACGGTTTCACATGGCTTGAAGCGCTCACCAATGAAGATCTCGTCGGTTGCCACGTTGCGCTCACTCCGATCTGGAGCGAAACTGCGTGGTTCGCCGATTACGTTTTGCCGATGGGCGTCGCGTCCGAACGTCACGACGTCGCGTCGTATGAGACGCATCTCGGGCGATGGATTGGTTTTCGTCAGCCGGTCATGAAGGCCTACGCCGAGCAGCAGGGCAAGACGGTCAATCGCACCTACGAGGTCAATCCAGGTGAGGTGTGGGAGGAGCACGAGTTCTGGATCGACCTCTCGTGGAAGATCGACCCGGATGGTTCGCTTGGAGTGCGCGAGCACTTCGAGTCAATAAAGAATCCGGGCAGTCCCATCAGCATTGACGAGTACTACTCGCATCTCTTCGAGCATTCGATTCCGGGTCTGCCCGACGCCGCCAAGGCAGAAGGTCTCACACCACTTGCTTACATGCGCAAATACGGTGCGTTCGCGATTCCGGGCAACCAAGAAAAGGTGCACGAACGAGTTGTTACGTCTCAGGAGCTCACAGCGGCAAAAGCTGTGCGTGATGCTGCTGGTGTCTACCGGGTTCCCGGAACTGCTGGCATGCACAACAGCATCGACGATGTGCATGGACACATGCCCTTTATCGGTGATGGTTCTGTAGGTGTTGACATTGAGGGTGAGGTGCGCTTCGGATTCCCGACACCTTCCCGCAAACTCGAGCTCTTCTCACCGACAATGCGTGACTGGGGTTGGCCGGAGTATTCGCTCCCGACGTGGATACCCTCGCACGTCCACTGGGAGAAGCTCGATTTCGCAAAGGGTGAACGAATCCTCCTTCCGACTTTCCGGCTCCCGACGCTCATTCACACAAGATCAGCGCAGGCGAAATGGCTGGCCGAACTGTCGCACGCACACCCGCTCTGGATCCACCCAAGCGACGCTGAGCAGCTCGGAATCGACGTGAACGGTCTCGTCAGAGTGACGACTCAGACTGGCTATTTCGTCATTCGCGCCTGGCGAACTGAAGGCATACGTCCAGGAGTCGTCGCGGCCTCACACCACATGGGTCGGTGGCGTCTAGATGAGAACACTGGAACGCCTGGTTGGACGGCCGGAGTCGTGTCGCTTTCGGGGCCTCAGCATGGCTATGGAACTGGCGGCAAGTCACCAGATGGAACGTGGCAGATGCGACAAACACATGGAATCCAGACATTCGATTCGACGGATCCAGACTCGCAACGTGTGTGGTGGAGCGATGCGGGCGTACACCAGAACCTCACGTTCCCAGTTCAGCCCGACCCAATCTCAGGAATGCACTGTTGGTTGCAGCATGTCACGGTGTCTCCAGCGCGTGCTGATGACCGCTACGGAGACATTGCTGTCGACACGGGTAAGTCGATGCAAGTGTTCCGAGAGTGGCTTGCCAAGACGCGACCGGGTCCTGGCCCGGGCGGGCTGCGACGCCCACTGCACTTTGCACGGCCGGTCAAACCTCTCGCCAGCGCCTACAAGGCGTAACACGGCGGATCTCACAACATCAAGTGGCTATAGATCTCGCCGAGCGCGCCGGGCGTCGCGCCGGGTTCGCGGCACTTGCCGGAACTCTGCTCCTGAGCGAACCAGGCGATTCTGTCGCATCGTTTGTGTCGCAGGTGCCTGGTCTTGAGGCACTTGCTGATTCATCACTCAGCGTCGAGTTCGAGCGCATCTTCCTGCGCTCGGTGCCACCTTATGAGAGCGTCTTTCGCTCAGACTCCGCCGAACGAGGCGGTGCTGCCGCAGCGAGAGTTGCAGACTTCTTTGACGACATCGGCTTCGACGAGCATCGCACCAACCGATGGCGAGTCGCAGGTCCCGATCACCTCGGGCTACTGCTTCGCGCCCATGCATTCTTGATTGGTCTCGAAGCTGCCGCGTGGCGAGGAGAGCGTCCAGACGAAGCAGCGCGACATGTCGAGACTCAGCGCCGCTTGTTCGCCGAGCATCTCGGCTGGTGGGGGCAAATGTGTCTTGAGGCTCTCGGCGTTGCCGCTTCGGTCAGTATCCCCGCCTCTCCGGCAACACCTTACGGCTCGTTCATCCACGCCGTGGGTGAGTTCCTCAGTGAAGAAGTGGATGCGCTGCGACCGTTGCCTCTGCTTGATGCGTCACAGCTGGATACTGGCTCTGCACCAAGAAAGCTCGGTCCGCGTCGACTGGCGCGCCACATTCTTTCTCCTGCTCGCTGCGGCTTCTGGCTCGGCGCCGAGTCCATCGCGGCCAGCGCCCACTCACTCGGATTTCCTTGGCGACCCATGGATGGAAGAGGCAACCTCGTGCCACTCGTATCGGCTGCATTCGATGCGGGAGAGCTTCCAGCACTGGTCGCACCGTGGGCGCAGCTCTCGGCCAGAGCAGCAGAGGCGCACGGTAAGAGAGCCGTGGCTGAACCTGGCTCCGAACTTGTGTGGCGACATCACCAATCCCTTGCGGTTGCTACAACGCAGCTCTTGGAGGGCATTGTTGATAGCGGATCGGCAGCTGACGACGACGAGGAAATCGTTATGCGTGTCGCTGGTTCAGGAGCACACCGCGCAATTGACATCTTGCGCAATCAGGGTTTCGATGCAGAAATCGTGGGGGAGTAGTTTTCTCCTGATGCCGTTCCAAGTCATCGTCGTCTCGGGCAGCCTGCGTAAGGCATCATTTACCACAGCGCTCTGTCGTGCGGTCTGCGCACTGCCCGCGAGCGACCGAACTGGAGCCGGCGGCGAGATCGCCTTCGTGATGCGCGACTATGTGCGACACCTTCCGACCTACGACGGTGACCTCGACACCGACACGCCGCCCGCGGTTGTTGCTGAGATGCGAGCCGAGTTGGCCGAGT
>JBMTYA010000037.1:0-11426 GCA_049454015.1 Ilumatobacteraceae bacterium
TATCGAATCGGAAAGTGGCATAGGCGGCGAACCCGTGCAAAGTGGCTCAGGCGGGGTGCGCGTCGGAGTCGTCGACTTTCAGACCGTCACACACGCTTGCGGTCCGCAAGATCTCTCCTACTTCGTCGGAGCAGGGCTTACTACCGAAGCTCGACGCTCGCACGAGCGATCGCTCGTCACTCGATGGGTCGCAGGTTTGCGCGGCTACGGCATTGAGCTCGACGCCGACCATGTGTGGAACGAATACCGTCGCTACGCGTTCGCCGGTTTTGTGATGGCAGTCGTGGCATCGATGATTGTGAAGCAAACACCCCGCGGGGATGAAATGTTCATGGCGATGGCCAACCGGCACGGTGTGCATGCGGCAGATCTTGATGCGTTGGCGGTTGTGCGAGGCGGCAGATGAACTCGGCGGCTGTGCCAGACTGACCCCGTGGCCCGTTACGACGCTGCCGACGAGCGTTTCGGTCACCAGATACCTGAACCGTTCCGCAACACGGTTATCCACCACAACGACTGGCGCGAGAGCCTCTTTTTTGTGATGCACCCGACAGACCGGTTGGGTGATGTGTTCATCCTGACGCTTGCCAACTTTCCGGCACGTAACGAAATGGACTCGCTGCAGCTTGGACGCCACGGCGACACTCCGATTTTTGCCCGACATGCACGACACGTAAACGGCGACCACGACGACTGGAAAGTCGGCCCCGTACAAATCGACGTGCTCGAGCCGCGCAAGAAACTTCGGTTGAGAGTGACTGGCGGAGACCTGCCGCAGGGCAGCGTGGCACCTGGCGGCAAGGTGCCGGTCGCGATGGACATCACCTACACCGCGCGAGTGCAGCCGTATCAATTGCGGCGCGGCACCATGAAGGCCGGCAGCGAAGTGGTGTGGGACCAGTCGCACATGTTTCAGAGTGGGTGGTACGAAGGCACCGTCACGTATGACGGCAAGACGCACACCATCGACAAGTGGTGGGGACAGCGCGATCACTCGTGGGGCATCCGCACGCATTACCGCTGCCCGATGTGGATGTGGCTGGCGATTCATGTACCTGAAGGCATGCTCGCCGTGTGGTGCTGGGAACTGCCCAACGGCGCGCGCATCTACACGGACGGGTGCCTATCGCCGAGTGACGGTGGCGAGCCGATTGCAGTGCGCGAGTTTCATCACGACCTTACGTGGCTCGATGCTGCCGACAATCAAACGTCGTACGAGCGCCACGGCGAGAACGTGCGCGGCTTGGCAGGTGACGTCACGTTCGTTCTGGAGAACGGGCGGCGCATCGGAGTGAAAGCCAAGGGTCGCTGGGCGCAGCGTTATGACGCGTTCAACCCGGGCAAGCAGAATTCGCTGGGCGGAGGTTTGAGTGAAATGCTGGTGGAGACGAGCGACGGCCAACGTGGCACCGCGATCTACGAAGTGACAGGCGCATGGCACCACAAGTATTTTCCACTTGCACGTGGAGAACGGCTGCCACCTGACGGAAGATCACCAGGGGAGAACGAGCGAGCGTGACGAACACGAAAGGTCGTCGCACCGGCACTGCCAACGACATCGGCACTAGCACCGGCGCAGTCGACGGAAGCACGCGACGCATGGGTGACGACTACATCGTCTCGGCCGAAGAGCTCGCCCGCTTCAAGCGCGACGGCTACGTACATCTGCAGGGCGTGATGTCGGAGACGGAAATGAAGGTCATTGACGATGCGTATCAAGCGTTTCTCGAGCGTCGAATCGAAGTAGAAGGCCGCGACTTCAACGACATGACTACCGGCGAGTTCGGCACTGACCCCACGTCGTACGCCATCGTCAATGTGATGCTGCCGCGCAAATATCTGCCGTCGCTGCAGGGCAATCTGTTCGAACGTCGCGCGGCATCAATCGCCAAGCAGTTGTGCGGCGATGGCATGGTCATTGACTTCGACCAGTTGCTCGCCAAGCAGCCATTCCGCCAGGACGCCGTCTTCGCCTGGCACCAAGACCAGGCGTATTGGATTGAAACCCCCGACCGTCGCACGGCGACCTGCTGGCTCGCTGTCGACGACTCGACGCTCGCCAACGGATGCATGCAGTTTCTGCCTGGTTCACAGCGCGAGCCAGTGCGTCCGCACCGCCCGCTGCACGGCGACCGCGAGGCGAGTCACACATTGGTGACTGATCTGCGACCCGGCGAGACAACAACTCCAGTGGAGATTAAACGCGGCGACATCACCGTGCATTGCGAAGGCGTGTTGCATGGTTCGGGCGGCAACTCGTCGGCGTCACGCCGACGCGCTTACATCGTGGCGTTTCGCTCGAGCGACACAGTCGCAGAGGAGCGCAGACTGGGCTTTACCCACTCGCACAACGACGCTAAAGACGTGAAGGATTCAGTCGACGGCCTACAAGCCTGAGGCGTTGTGGCGGGTGAGCGCCGCGCGTGCGGTTGCGTGCGCTCGAGCCGTAACTAAATTGACGCGATGATGCGAGAAAGTCGCGCATCGGCCGCTGGTCGGGCGCCAAGGTGTTCGATGACCCACGCGGCGATGCGTGTGGCGAAGCGCGCTGCATCGACCACCGAACCGTGCTTGGAGAAGTGCGCGAGGTAGGCGCCAGCGAAGGAGTCGCCAGCACCTGTTGCGTCGACGAGGTGGTTGGTGGCAGGCGCGATTGAAGTTTGGGTGCCGTCGTGTTGCACAAGCGCGCCATCGGCATCAAGTTTCAGAATGATGGTGGCGTTCGGCAGGTGCTCCGCCAACGCGGCCGCAATGTCGGAGGGCTCGTACAGGCCGGTGAGCACGCGACCTTCTTCGTAGTTGGGGAGAAACACTTTGATGCCGAGATCTTTTACATACGACCAGAACGTGGCCGGGCCCATGTCTTGAATCATTTGAAACGACGCAGGGTCGAACGAGATGAGTTTGTCACCAGCACGGCCGATCTCTGCGGCGAGGCGCGCAGCGGTGCGCGGCGGGTCGGTAAAGAACGACCACGCGCTCAAGAACAAGTAGTCGCTGCGATTGATGGCCGACTTCGGGAGTTCTTGAGGCAAGAGAAAGAAGTCGGCGCCGCGACCCGACACCATGCTTCGTTCACCGGTCTGATCGACGAACACCGCGACGCTGCCAGTGAGGTGGGCATCGGTCTGGATGAAGTGATGCTCGACGCCTTCGCGCTCAAGATCTTCTCTGGCGAGGTCGCCGAGACGATCGCGACCTACTTTGCCGATGAATCGAGTTTCGAGTCCGCAGCGACGAGCCCACACGGCGACGTTGGCGCCGCTACCACCCGGGGTGAGCATCACTTCGCCGAACGAGTCGCCGCCTTTCAGCACCTCGTTGTTCGTACGGATGAGCACATCCCACGCGAAGTCGCCAACGACGCACAAACTCATACATTCACGCTACCGATGCACTTTTTGGCGGGTACCATCGCTGACGTGAGCACCGCAGCGGTCACCTCGCTCGATGACGCAGTGACATTGAGTCGCGAGTCGATCGACGACTACCGCGAGAAGGGACACACTGTAGTTCGAAATCTCGCATCTCAAGCAGAGATTGACGCATACTCGCCCGCGATCGCAGACGCAACATATCGCCTGCGAGGTGACGAACGTCCGCTCGCCGAGCGCGACACCTACGGCAAAGCGTTTATTCAGTCGATGAACTTGTGGACCATCGACCAAGTGGTGCGGCGATTCGTGTTTGCGCGGCGTTTTGCTCGCGTTGCCGCCGAACTCATGGGTGTGAATGGCGTGCGGCTCTACCACGACCAGGCACTCTTCAAAGAGCCTGGTGGTGGCATTACTCCGTGGCACCAAGATCAGGTGTATTGGCCGCTCGAGACGGACAAGACCATCACGATGTGGATGCCGCTCGTAGACGTGCCGACCAACGTGGGCTCGGTGGTGTTCGTGACAGGTAGTCACACAACGGGAGATCTCGGTGGAGCAGAGATCGGTGACCGTTCGGAGGCGTACTTCGACAGGCTTATCGCGCAGCGGGGATTCGAGTCGCAGTCGTACGCGCCGATGCGCGCGGGCGATGCCACCTTCCACTCCGGGTGGACTCTGCACGGGGCGCCCGCGAATGAGACCAACACGATGCGTCGAGTGATGACGGTTATTTACTACGCAGACGGCACGACAGTGGGCGAACTCGACAACCCGATGCGTGAGAACGACGCACGCCAATGGCTAGGTGGGCGTACCACCGGTGAATTGGCCGACGGACCGCTCAACCCGTTGTTGTGGTCGGCATAGCCAAGATTCTCATTCGAAGTTGGTCGGCGTAGCTCAGCGCTTGATGTCAAACGTCATCGCGTTCACAATGCGTTGCGGCAACCCGACGAGCACTGGGTAAATCTTTGCGCGCTTTGGCAAGCAGACGTTCGCCGTGTTGCGCTCGACGGCGTTGCACACCGCGATGGCCACACGTTCGCGTGGCACTTCGGGGAGCAGCTGCATACGGCGGAAGCGCGCGAACATGCGCTCTGGTGCACGCAAGCCCTTCACGCTCGCCAGCATGTCGGTGGGGATTGGCCCAATCTCCACGATGGTGAGACCGACGGGGGACCCTTTCATCTCGTGGCGAAGCACTCGGTGGAAGCCCGACAACCCGGCTTTCGACGAACAATAGAGCGTCATTCCGGCGAAACCACCTGCGGCGGCAAGCGAGGAGATGTTCACCACGTGCCCGCGGCCACGCGACTGCATGAGCGGCAACGCTTGGCGCATCAACTCGATGGGCACGATCTGGTTGAGGGTGATCACGTTTGTGACGTCGCCTGTGGAGGCGTTGGTGAACATCCGCGTGTCGTCGACACCGGCATTGTTGATGAGCACATCTATGGGCCCGTGCACCGCTTCGAGACGTGCAATCAGGGACTCGCGCTCGGTGCCGATCGACAAGTCGCACGGGTACGCCACACCGCCAATCGACTGCATGACTGCATTGAGAGCGCTCGCGCTGCGAGCCACGCCGATAACTTTCGCGCCACGTCGGGCAGCTTCGCGGGCGATGGCTTCGCCGATACCGCGCGACGCACCGGTCACCAGCACGCGGGCGCCGTTGAGGTCCACGCCCTGAGAGTAGTAGCGCCTAGCGTTGCGTCAATGAACGCGAGCACTTCGCAGGGAGGCGACTCGCCGAGCGCGCGCGCCAAACCCGTCTTCACGCGACTAGGTGACATGCCGCAGCATGAGTGGTCGAGTGCGACTCGTGGCAGCGTGCGATGGTGGGAGTTGATCGGCGGCGACACAATGCCAACGTCGGAATTGGTCGTCGGCATCGCCGAAGTGCCAGTCGGTGCGGGTCGGCCACCGCGCGGTCACACGCACGAGCCCGCCGAGGTGTACTACATCGTCTCTGGTCGGGGAGAGGTCATGGTTGCGGGGGAGACGTATGCGCTCACACCCGGCGACGCTGTGTGGATTCCGCCGAACGCCGAACACGTCGCATACAACGTGGGCGACGAGCCGCTGCAATTGTTGTACGTGTTTGCAAAGGACAAATTCAGCGAGATCACCTATTGCTTTCCGGGCGAGCGATAGAGGAAGTCGCTCGCGACGTGCGGCGCCGCTTGGTCGCGCTGGACTGCGCAGCAGACGCGTATTTCTTGCCGTTGGTGAAAGAACGCACGAATACACGTGCTCGTGCATAATCGCACGAGCAGACGGAGACCCGTCGGTAGCCTGAATCACCTCGGATGCCACCGCATCCGCTGTCTGCAAGGAACCCCCACCAGTGAGCCGCATTCTCGTTCTCGGAGCCGGCGGAGTCGGGGCCAGCATGGCATCCATCGCCGAAACGCGGTCGTTCTTCGACCACTTCGTGCTCGCCGACATCAACGAGCAGCGCTGCATTGACGCCCTGAAGGCCCTCGACAACCCGACCCGATTCAGCACTGCCAAAGTCGACGCCAGTAACAAGGCCGACATCGTCGCCCTCGCCAAGGCCAACAAGATCGACATCATCGTCAATGCCTGTGACCCCCGGCTGAACGACCCCATTTTTGACGCGGCCTACGAGGTGGGCTGCACGTACGTGGACATGGCGATGAACCTCTCCAAGCCGCACCCGACCAACCCCTACAACGAGGTGGGTAAACCGCTCGGTGAGGCGCAACTGGCAGCCGACCCGCAGTGGCGCGAGAAGGGTCTCTTGGCGCTCGTCGGCATGGGTGTGGAGCCCGGCCTCTCGAATGTATTCGCCCGGTATGCCGCCGACCACCTCTTTGACACCATCGATGAGATCGGCGTTCGCGACGGATCAAACCTGTCGATTGACGGCTTTGAATTCGCCCCGACGTTTTCGATTTGGACAACCATCGAAGAGTGCTTGAACCCGCCGATCGTGTGGGAGAAGTCGCGCGGTCTCTTCACTACCGAGTGCTTCAGCGAGCCGGAGGTATTCCACTTTCCGGCGGGCATCGGCGCGTACGAGTGCGTCAACGTGGAGCACGAAGAGGTGCTGCTCATCCCGCGTGAGATCGAGTGCAACCGCGTGACGTTCAAGTACTCACTTGGCGCGGAGTTCATCGACTGGTTGAAGACCTTCGCCTACCTCGGTCTCGACTCAACGGAGAAGATTCGCGTCGGTGACACTTCGGTGGCGCCGCGTGACGTGCTGGCTGCGGTGTTGCCGAACCCCGCAAAACTCGGTCACCTCATGCACGGCCGCACGTGCGCGGGCACTTGGGTGAAAGGCACGTCGTATGGCGAGCCGCGCGAGGTGTATCTGTATCACGTGGCCGACAACGAAACCACGATGCGTGAATACGGCTCACAGGCCGTGCTGTGGCAGACGGCAATCTGCCCGGTGGTTGCGCTTGAGTTGCTGGCGACTGGTGCGTGGAAGGGCGTTGGCGTGCGAGGCGCTGATGCGTTCGACGCAGTTCCGTTCCTCAACTTGCTTGGTGACTACAACACGCACCACGGCATGGTGGAGATGGGTCCGCGACTCTGGCCGAGCCCGAAGGGCACGGGTCAGCGCGGATGGGATCGCCCAATTCGTCGCGCAATCGTGCCGAGCGCGTAACTATTTGCCGGCGAGAGCCGCAACGACCGGTGCGAACGACTCCACGTCGTCGCCACCGACAATCACGTACGACAAACCGAACTGTTCGCGACGCTTCTGCAACGTCTCGATGAGTTCGTTCGGCGGGCCAATCAACGCGAACGGTGAATCGTGAATGAGTTCGGCGTCGACACCCATACCTTTCGCAAGTTTTTCGCGGGCTGCTTTGCCGTCATCGGTGACGTTCACCAAGAACGTGCGGATGTTGAGCTCGATCTTGTCGAAGCGGGCCCCGGCCTTTTCTTTCACGACGGCAATTTTCTGAGCCACTGACGCCGACGACATGTCGGCGATTACCTCGGGGCCGACGAAGCCGGGGGTGAGCGACGGGTTGATGCCAACGATGTCGGCTTCGCGCGCAGCGATGCCGAGCATGCGCTTGCCGCCTGCGCCAATCAACACCGGCGGGCAGGGCCTTTGCAAGGGCTTGGGGAGACCGTTGTATTCGGTGATCTTGTAGTGCGTGCCGGTGAACGAGAACGCCCCGTCCGCCATGCAGCCGCGAATGACTTTGAGACCCTCAACGAAACGGTCGATGCGCACGCCAGGCGAGTCATATTGCATGCCGGCTTGGTCATAGTCGGTGCGCATCCACCCGGCACCGAGGCCGATATCCACGCGGCCGTCGGAGAGCACATCCATCGTTGCGAGTTCCTTCGCCAACACCACAGGGTGCTTGTAGTCGTTATCGAACACGAGTGCGCACACGCGGAGATTCTTTGTGACGCTCGCTGCGACCGTCATTGCGGGCACCGGCGCGAGTTGATCGGTGAAGTGGTCGGGCATCGTGAGCACCGCGTAGCCGAGGTCTTCGGTGCGGCGCGCGAGGTCGGCCCACGCTTTGCCCGATGGTGCGGAGGATGCTTGTACGCCGAAGCGGAATGGACGCTGCTTGGTCATCTGCGAGAGAGTAGCAAGTAACCGCGCGAAGTCGTGTGTTGCGGCGCGGTCGCAAGTAGCGTCATATATACGTGCGTCTAGCAATGTGGTCGTTGCGACTCGTCGTCGCCGTGCTGCTCTCCGCCCTCTTGGTGTCGGCGCTGGTCGTCGGCATGGCCCCGCGGGTGTGGGGAATGCTCAACGCCCACGACGAGACCGCCATTTCGCTCTATGAAGTGGGCGGGTTCACCGGGCTCGCCGAGCGCAGCGTGGTGTACGACGCGAAGGGTCGCCAGATTGGCGTCTTCCAGGCGGAGAACAGCCAGCAGACGCTCATTTCGGAGATTCCCGAGCATGTGGTGAACGCCCTGCTCGCGATCGAAGACCGCAACTTCCGCCTGCACCGCGGTGTCGACTTGCGCGCCGTCGGGCGCCAGGTGCTCGCCAACGTGAACGACGGAGCGTCGGGCGGTGCCTCCACAATCACGCAGCAAGTAGTGAAGAACGAGTTGCTCGCCACGCTTCCGCGTGACGGCCGATACAAGTTGCTGCAGATGCGCTACGCAGTGTTGCTCGAACGTGAATTGACCAAAGACCAAATTCTTGAGCGGTGGTTCAACACCAACTTTTATGGTTACAACGCCTATGGCATCAAGGCGGCTGCCGAGGTGTACTTCGGTAAAGACGTAAAAGACCTCACCATCGAAGAAGGCGCCTTCCTTGTCGGGTTGGTGCGAGCCCCGTCGGCGTACGACCCCATCAACAACCGCTCGCTGTCGCTCTCGCGATTCGTCACCGCACTCACGCGCGTGCGCGACGAGGGCTACATTGCGCTGACCGACGACCAGATCGTGCGAAGCGCCGCCGAGAACATGCCCACAGGGGTGCGAAGCCGACCTGATGAGCCAGTGCAACGCACACACTTCACCGAACTGGTGAAGGATTATCTGCTCAACCAGACCACGATTCTCGGTGCCACCTACCAAGAGCGCTATGCCAAGTTGTTCCGCGGTGGCCTACGTATCTATACGACGCTCGACCGCGACGCGCAGGCAAGCGCCGACGAGGCGGTGAAGCTGCTACCTGACAACAGCGTCAACGCACAAGCCGCGCTGGTCACCATCGATAACGCCACAGGTGCGATACGCGCGATGGTGGGCGGCAAGCCATTCAAGGCAGGGGAGAACGAGGTGAATCTGGCGATGCGCCGCCGCCAGACCGGGTCGAGCGTGAAGATGTTCATCCTCGCTGCTGCACTCGAAGCAGGTGTCGAGAGCGACGACTTGATCGACGGCACGCTGCCGTGCACGCTGCCGAACCCGGATAACCCCGACGAGCCGTTCCTTATCGAAGACGGTGTGAGTGAGCCCGTCGGCTCGCTGCGACGCATGACGTGGCTGTCGATCAACTGTGCGTACGCCAAGTTGTCGCAGATCGTTGGTCTCAATCGCGTGGTCGACCGCATCTATGGGATGTCGGCGAGCGAGTGGCTGACGCCCGAGAAATATCCGGTGTATCCGTACGCGTCGCTGGCGACTGGCGCCAATGAGCTGAGCGTGGTCGACATGGCGGCTGGGGCACAGACCATCGCCAACCTCGGTGTGCATCACGAGCCGTATTTTCTGGAGAGCATCTTGGAGCGCGACAACTCCACCGTCGTGTGGGGGCGTGAACCGAACTCGGTCGGTAGGGAAGCACTCACCCGCACGTCTGCGGCTAAAACCGTCGACATCATGCGCGGTGTGTTGCGCAGTGGTACCGCCCGACGCACGCCGCTCGCCGACGAACGTCCTGCTGGTGGCAAGACGGGAACGCAAGCCAACAACACCAACGCGTGGTTTGTCGGTTTCACGCCGCAGTATTCGACCGTAGTGTGGGTAGGCGACCCACGCGGTTACACGCCGATGCGAGGTGTACCCGAATTTCGAGACCAGATCGTGGGCACGTGGAAGTTTGCGCGCAACACCGTGACTGGTGCGACCTACCCCGCACACATCTGGAAGCTGCACATGGACAAGATTCACGAGGGCCTCGATGTCGTCGATTGGGGTACGAAGAAAGGCGACGAAGAGTGGAAGTCGCTCGTCGCGCCGTCGCGATCTGTTGCACGCCTGTACTTACCGGGTGTGGAGTGCGTCGCACAAGTGATTTCAGGTGTACCGCCCGCGCCGTCGACCACGCTTGCGCCTGGCAGAACCACGACGACGCTGCCAGGCGAAACCACCACGACCGTGCCCGCGGGGCCAGTCGTTGTGTCTGTGCTGCCAACGAGCACCACCATCGACCCAACAGAAAAGAACCCGTTCGCGCCGGTGCCATCGATTCCTGCTGGGGGAAACATCGTTTATGACTGCGCAAAGGGCGTGCCCGCTTGGGCACAGCCAGTAGGCGTGGGAGGCTGACGAGATGGATCTTCGTGCGCTTCTCCCGGTGCAGGCAGTCGATCAGCGCATTGCGCAACTGCAGCACAAGCGCGCGCAGTTGCCGGAGCACGCGGTGGCAGCGGCGGCACAACGTGCGCTCGACGCAGCTCGCGCGGAGGAAAAGCGACTTGCCAAGCGCCAGGGTGACATAACGGGGGAGATTGACAGGCTTGAGATGCAAGGCAAAGATCTCGACGCCAAGAAGAAGAAGTACGAAACGCAATTGAAAAACGTCGTGGTGATGCGTGAAGTGGAGGCATTGCAGCACGAGATCAGCACGATTGCGGCGCAGCACTCGAGCCTCGATGACAACGAATTGGCGTTGATGTCAGAGAATGAGACACTCGAAGCTTCGCTGGCTGCGAACGCTGCGGCGATGCCAGGGCTCGAGGCTGCAGCGGCGCAAGCTGCATCAGCACTTACCGCGGTGCTTGAAGTAGTCGACCGAGATCTCGCTGCTGCCAACGAAGAACGCGCAAAGTTGACTGCTGCAGCCGATACCGCGGCAGTCGAGCTCTACGAGTCGACTCGCAAGCGCGTGACGGGCCCCGCGGTTGCAGAGTTGTTGAAGGGTTCGTGCGGTGGTTGCCGTACTCCAATCACCCCGAAAGAGCAAGCGGAGATAAAGAGCATGGCGAACACCCCTGACGCGCGTTGCTTATATTGCGGTTGCTTGCTCGTGGTCTGAGCACGGTATAAACAAACAAGGTCTGGGCACGACATGTTCTTCTGGTTCATCGCCACCGCGGTATTGACCATCGCGTGGGTGTTCAAAGACCCACGCTTTGACTACCGATTGCTCGCGGTGGGGGCCGTGTTGCCCGACATCATCGACTGGCCGACGGGGTGGCGCGTGATGCACTCCGTGGTCACGAGCATTGCCGTGCTTGCACTCGTGATGCTGGTATCAATAGGTCGCAAGCCCTATCGCAAGATATTGCTCGGGTTGCCCATCGGCATGTTCTTGCATCTCGTGTTTGATGGCGCGTTTACCTCGGCGGAGATGTTTTGGTGGCCGATTGGCGGTTGGCAGTTTTCTGCCGACGTGCTGCCCGTCGTCGCCCG
>JBMTYA010000038.1:0-11201 GCA_049454015.1 Ilumatobacteraceae bacterium
ACACGACCGACATGGTGGCGGCGTGCTGGCGCATCGTGCGGTTCTTTGCCCGCGAGTCGTGCGGCAAGTGCACGCCGTGCCGCGAGGGCACGACATGGCTCGAGCGCGTGTTGAAGCGCATCCTTGACGGTCATGGTCGACCAGAAGACATCGACCTGCTCATGGAAGTGAGCGAGAGCATCAGCCCAGGAATCGCGTGGCCACCGCGGCAAACGACAATCTGCCCGCTCGGCCCGTCGGCGGTCTCGCCGATCGCCTCGGCAGTGCGCCGATTCCGTCACGAGTTCGACCACTACATCGCCCATGGCCGACCCGTCGACGGTGTCGAATCACCGTTTGCCGTGCACGCTGCGAGCCACGCGTAGGAATCAAGACATGACCGACACCGCAGCCCCGAAGACCACGGTGAGCGTCACGATAAATGGCCGCTCGGTCGAAGCCAAGCCCGGGCAATTGCTCATCGACGCATGCGAACAGTCGGGCTCGTTCGTGCCGCACTTCTGCTACCACCCGCGCATGTCGCCGGTCGGCATGTGTCGCCAGTGCATCGTCGAAGTCGAAGGCCCGCGCGGCAAGTCGCTCGTCGTGTCGTGCATGACTCCAGTGGCCGAGGGTCAAGTGGTGTCGACGACTTCGGAGCCGGCAAAGCGTGCGCAAGAAGGCGTACTCGAGCTGCTGCTCGCCAACCATCCACTTGACTGCCCGGTGTGCGACAAGGGTGGCGAATGCCCGCTGCAAGACCAGGCTTTCTCGCACGGGCCTGGCGAGAGTCGATACGTCGAAGAAAAGCGCCACTACGAAAAGCCGATTCCGATCAGCGACATCGTTTACCTCGACCGCGAGCGCTGCATCCTCTGCGACCGCTGCACGCGTTTTGCCAGTGAAGTCGCCGGCGATCCGTTGATCTCGTTCACGAGTCGCGGCAACAACACGCAAGTAATGACGTTCCCCGACGAGCCGTTTGCCAGCTACTTCTCCGGCAACACGGTGCAGATTTGCCCGGTCGGTGCACTCACCGCCTCCCCGTACCGATTCAAGGCCCGCCCGTGGGACCTCGACCAAGTCGAGAGCACCTGCACCACGTGCAGTGTCGGTTGCCGCACGGTCGTGCAGAGCAGCCGCGATGAACTCGTTCGTTACCAGGGCGTGGACATCGAGTCGGTCAACTGGGGCTGGTTGTGCGACCGAGGTCGCTTCAACTTCGAGAACGTGAACTCCAAGGACCGCGTCGGTACACCGATGGTGAAGTCGGGGGAGTCGCTCGTCGAGACCACCTGGGCGAGCGCGCTCGACAGGGCCGGCCGCATCCTGCGCACGGTCATCAATGACCGCGGCGCGACAGCAGTCGGCTTGCTCGGCGGTGCCCGCGGCACCAACGAAGATGCGTATGCCTGGGCCTTGCTTGCAGACGCGCTCGGCATCACCGCGCGCGATGCGCAACTCGGTGACGGATTGCCTGCGGAAGTGTTCTCGTTGCCGCAAGCCTCTATTGCCGATGCATGCTCCTCGCCGACGATCGTCTTGCTCGCGCCCGATTTGAAAGAAGAACTCCCAGTTCTCTACCTGCGTTTGCGTGACGCAGCCGAGAAGCGTCGCACGCGCATCATTGAAATCTCACCACGCGCGACAGGACTCTCTGCGTACGCATGGAAGTCGGTGCGACACGACCCAGGCGAGCAGGCGAAAGTCGTCGAAGAGTTGCTCGCGACGGGAGAAGTGCGCGACCAGATCGCGAAGGGTCAGGTCACCGTTGTGCTCGGACGGGGCAATCTCGCGGAGTCGCCAGAGTTCGCGTTGCTCGCAGCGGGCGCGGTGCTTTCTGCCAAGCCTGATGCCAAGGTGCTCCCCGTCGTGCGCCGTGGAAACGCCCGCGGTGCAGTGACGGCAGGGCTTACCCCGCGCGACGACCGGGGAGATGCGACGTCGATGCTCGCGCGCGCTGCAGCAGGTGAAGTTGAATGCCTTGTCCTTCTCGGCAGTGATCCGGTGAGTGACGTGCCGGACGCCGACCTCGTGCGCCGTGCGTTCGCCAGCGTGAAGCACGTCATCGCCATCGACACGTTCATCACGGAATCTTCGCGACGCGCTGAAGTGTTCCTCCCGGCGGCGGCTTACGCAGAAAAAGTCGGCACCACCACGAACTGCGAAGGTCGGGTCAGTGACGTCGCCCAAAAAATCACTGCTGCCGGTACCGCGCGACCCGACTGGATGATCGCCGCCGAACTTGCGCTCGAAGTCGGTCTCGACCTCGGCTTCACCAGCTATTCCGAACTGCACGACAAGATGACCGCCTCGGTCGCTGCGTTCGCCCCCGCCGCTGACGCCAAGGCGGTGCGTCGCGAAGGCGTCGTGGTCGCGCATCCCGCACCGGTGCGTATCGCTGCGACATCACGAACTGCTGCGCCGCGACTGAACCACCACTTCCGTCTCGTCGTCTCGCGAGTGCTCTACGACACGGCGGTCACGACGGCAAAGAGCCCGTCTCTCGCTGGTCTCTCCCGCGACGCTGCAATCCACCTGCACTCCGCCGATGCCGGCCGCCTCGGAGTGCGCGAAGGAAGCGAAGTGAGGGTCTCTGCGAACGACGCGGCAATCGTGTTGCCTGTCGTTTACGACGATGCCCTCCATCGCGGGGTCGCATTCGTGCCGTTCAACCAGAACGGTAGCGACGTGCGGAGTTTGATTCGCTACGACGTGCCGGTTACCGATGCAGTCATCGAGGCAATCTGATGTTCGCTCTCGATCCGATGCTCGAAGGCGACGTGTTGTGGACGCCGCTCCTCATTGTCGCGCTGAAGGTGCTCGTTGTATTCGTCGTCGGTCTTGTGGCAACCATGTTGATGGTGTGGTTCGAACGCAAGGTCATCGCCGGCATGCAGAACCGCATTGGCCCGAACAAGGCCGGCCCCTTCGGCCTGTTGCAGACCCTGGCCGACGGCATCAAGCTGTTCTTCAAAGAAGACCTCTTGCCGCGACGCTCGGATCGTTTCGTCTTTGCACTTGCACCGTTCCTTGCCTTCGTGCCGGCCTTCTTGTCGTTTGCAATCATCCCGCTTGGCGGCGACTTCCGCGACGGCAACGACGGCATCGTCACGTGGTTTGGCGTCGAGACACGCGTGCAACTCGCCGACCCGCACGTCGGCGTGCTCTTTGCCCTTGCAATCTCGTCGATCGCGGTTTACGGCATCATGCTCGCGGGTTGGTCAAGCGGCTCGAAGTACCCGCTTCTTGGGTCGGTGCGCGCGTCGGCACAGATGGTGAGTTATGAAGCAGCGCTCGGGCTATCGCTGGCGAGCGTCTTGCTGGTCGCAGGCACGCTCTCGACGAGTGGCATCGTCTCAGCACAGTCATCGCTCACGGATTGGCACCTCGTCTCCACCGGTGTCGTGCCGTTCATCATCTTCCTCATCGCTGCCACGGCAGAACTCAATCGCCCGCCGTTCGACCTCGTCGAAGCGGAGCAAGAACTCGTGGGTGGTTTCAACACCGAATACTCTTCGATTCGTTTCGCGCTGTTCTACTTGGCGGAGTTCATGAATACGGTGTCCATGTCGGCACTCATCGTCACCTTGTTCTTCGGTGGTCCGCAGCCGATCTCGTTCAACGGCATCACGCTCGATATCCCGCTCCTGCCCAATGGTCTCGAGGGCACCGTCTGGTTGCTGCTGAAGGTGCTCGTCTTCCTCTATATCTATGTCTGGTTCCGCGCCACGCTGCCGCGACTGCGTTACGACCAATTGATGGACCTCGGCTGGAAAGTGCTCATCCCAGCTTCGCTCGGCTGGTTCTTGCTGCTCGCCGCGCAGCGGCTTGCGCGCGACGAGGGCTGGAACATCTTCGTCGCCACGGCGGTGTCCGTCGTCGTGCTCGGCGCGTGTTACGCCTTGATGCTCGCTGCGTTCGCGACGAGCAACAAGACTCGGGAGTCGCAAGGAGCACAGTTCTAAATGGGTTATCTCGGCGGATTCCTCGTCACCATCAAGCAGCACGGTCGAAAGAACCGCGTCACCACGCAGTACTCGGGTGGACGGCTCTTCCGCCGCAAGAAGCGCAACGCCGAGACGATGGACGAGAAAATCGCAAAGCCGGAGCGTCTGCACGGTCGTCACGTGCTCAACCGCTACGAAGACGGCATGGAAAAGTGCATCGGCTGCGAACTCTGCGCCGCCGTATGCCCGGCCAAGTGCATCCACGTTCGCGGCGCAGACAACGATCCCGACAACCCGACGTCGCCGGGGGAACGTTTCGGCTGGATCTACGAGATCAACTACCTGCGCTGCATCCACTGCGACTTGTGCGTCGAAGCGTGCCCGACCGAGGCCATCACTGAGACAAAGCTCTTCGAATTCTCCTTCACCAACCGCAAGGACGCGATCTACACCAAGAACGAACTGCTCGTCGGCGACGATGGCAAACCGAAACACCTTCCGTGGGAAGACTGGCGCCCCGGCGAAGACCAGAACACTTCCGCGTGGATGCGCGCGACGGCTCCGGCAGGAGACGCCAAGTTCGTCGGCGTGGTGTCATGGGCAGGAGAGCTCGGGTACGGAGTGCGTGCAGCAGAAGCCACGCAGGCGGCTGCAGATGCAGGTGATGAGAAGTCCTCGGGCGGCCGAGGCGGGGCATCGACGAGCGACTCGGGCAAGAAGCACTGATGGAACTCGTCGTCTTCGTCATTGCCAGCCTGATGATGATTCTCGGCGCCGTCGGTGTCGTGACGCGCAAGAACCCGGTTCATGCGGCACTGTCGCTCGTGCTTACGTTGTTTGGGGTCGCCGTGCACTTCGTCGCACTCGAGGCCTACTTCCTCGCCGCGGTGCAGATCATCGTCTACGCGGGTGCAATCGTCGTCTTGTTCCTCTTTGTCATCATGCTGCTCGGCGTCGACAAAGCAGAAGACATCGCCACCGAACCACTCGTCACGCAGCGCTGGTTGGCGGCAATCGCCGGGCTCGGTTTGCTCGGCCTGCTCGTGGTTGCAGTCGCTCGCGGAGCAGAAATCTTGACCACACGCTCGGAAGGCCTTGCCACTGAGGCCGAGAACGCGACAGGTGATGCGAACATCCAACAGCTCGCGCGGTCGGTGTTCGGCGACTACGTGGTGGCCTTCGAACTGACCTCAGTCCTATTGGTGGTGGCGGTCGTCGGCACCGTCATGCTGGCGCGACGCCGTCGCGCGTTGGGCGAAGTCTGATGCCTGTACCAACGACTCTCTCGTATCTCGTCGTCGCGGCGCTGCTTTTTGTCATCGGCACAGTCGGAGTCATGGTCCGGCGCAATCCGTTGATCATGTTCATGTGCATCGAATTGATGCTGAACGCCGTGAATCTCTCGTTCGTCGCGCTGGCCCGGGAGCTCACGGACATCGACGGGCAGTCGATCGTCTTCTTCGTGCTCGTGGTCGCCGCAGCAGAAGTGGTGGTCGGTCTCGGCATCGTCGTCGCCATCATGCGCAACCGTTCGACGCTCACGGCAGACGACCTCGCGGAGCTGAAGGGCTGAGCCGTGCTCGATCTCGTCTGGTTGATTCCTGCGCTCCCGCTCGCCGGCGGATTGCTGCTCATCGTGTTTGGTGCCAAGCTCGGCGAACCCCGTGCGGGCTGGTTGGCGACCTTCGCGACGGCGTCATCATTCGTGGTCACCGTCGCCGTGTACTTCGACATGCTCAGCCGGAGCGCCGAAGAACGTTCGCATGTCGTCACTCTCTTTCAGTGGATTCCTGTCGGCTCGCTGCAGATAGACCTCGCATTCCTTGCCGACCCGTTGAGCGTCACCATGGCGCTCTTCGTCACGGGTATCGGTTCGCTCATCCATCTCTACGCGGTCGGATACATGCACGGCGACCCGAAGTTCTCCAAGTTCTTCCTCTATCTCAACTTGTTCGTGTTCTCGATGCTCATGCTGGTACTCGGGGAGAACCTGCTCGTCACCTTCCTTGGCTGGGAGGGTGTGGGGGCCTGTTCGTACTTCCTCATCTCGTTCTGGCACACGCGCGAAAGTGCGGCGGTCGCCGGCAAGAAAGCCTTCGTCACCAACCGCATCGGTGACTGGGGCGTCATGACCGCGATGTTCGTCGCGTTCTCCACCGTCGGGTCGGTGTCGTACGGCGCGATCAACGAGGCTGCCCACGAGGGCACCATCTCCAAAGCTGCAATTTCGGCAATTGCCATGCTCTTGTTCGTCGGTGCGTGCGGCAAGAGTGCACAGTTGCCGCTCTACTTCTGGTTGCCCGATGCGATGGAAGGTCCGACACCAGTGTCAGCGCTCATTCACGCCGCAACGATGGTGACGGCGGGTGTCTTCCTCATGACGAGGGTCGGTCCCGTGCTCGTCGAATCGTACGGGTGGGTTCCTGACACGGTGGCCGCAGTCGGCGCGGCGACCGCGCTGTTCGCTGCAACGATCGCCGTCGCTCAGAACGACATCAAACGTGTGCTCGCGTACTCGACGGTCTCGCAGCTCGGGTTCATGTTCCTTGCCATCGGGTCCGGTGCGTTCGTCGCCGCCATCTTC
This sequence comes from Ilumatobacteraceae bacterium, assembly GCA_049454015.1. Classification (GTDB taxonomy): domain Bacteria; phylum Actinomycetota; class Acidimicrobiia; order Acidimicrobiales; family Ilumatobacteraceae; genus F1-60-MAGs027. The sequence continues at coordinate 6,514 of JBMTYA010000038.1, forward strand.
CACATGGTGACCCATGCCTTCTTTAAAGCGTTGCTCTTCCTCGGCTCAGGCTCCGTAATCCACGGCATGCACCACGAGCAAGACATGCGCAAGATGGGCGCGTTGCGCGTCGCGATGCCCGTTACTGCATTCACCTTCATCATCGGCTGGCTAGCGATTGCCGGTGTACCACCTTTCGCTGGGTTCTGGTCGAAAGACGAGATTCTCTTGTACGTCTACGCCGACAACCGGTTGCTGTACGCCGTCGGCATGGTGACTGCGTTGCTCACCGCGTACTACATGACCCGCCAAGTCGTCATGGTCTTCTTCGGTGAAGCACGATGGAACGACGCATCCGCCGAGCACGGTGCACACGGCGACTTCAAACCGCACGAGAGCCCGCGCGTCATGTTGGTGCCGCTCGTCGTGCTCTCGGTGCTATCCGTCATCGGTGGCGGGATGCAGCTTCCGTTCAGCAAAGACCTCCACTTCCTCGAGCACTGGCTCGAGCCCGTCGTCGAAGAGTCCGAACGCAAGATCAGCGGCACGTGGGCCTACGAGAACAAGTACGTGCTGCTCGGCGTCGCCATCGTTGCGGCACTCGTCGGCATCGCGCTGTCGCTCGCGGTCTACGCCAAGCGGCGTCTGCCGGCCGTCGAGCCGAAGGTCCTCGAGAATGCTTGGTATTACGACGCAGCCGTCGCACGAGTCGTCGGTGGGCCTGGCAAGGCAGCATTTGATGGCATCACTCGATTCGATGCCCGAGTCGTTGACGGTGCCGTGAACGGAGCCGGCACGGTCGCCCGAGGCCTCGGTGGTTTCGTGCGCCGCTCGCAGACCGGGTTCGTGCGCGCCTATGCCGCACTCATCGCTGTCGGGGCGGTGGCGCTCCTTGCGTGGTTCGTGTGGAGGGGTTGGCTGGCATGAACACAGTGCTTCCTTTACAAGCCAGCGTCGCGGCGTCTTCGAATGCGCTCGAATTCCCGATTCTCACGTCGCTCGTTGTCGTGCCGTTGCTCGGTGCGTTGTTCGTGCTGGTCTTTGGTCGGATGCGCGCCGAGTGGAATCGTCTTGTCGCCCTGGTGTCGACAATCAGTACTGGCGCATTGAGCATTTGGGTACTGCAGGCCTTCGACTCGAACGATGCCGGCTTCCAGTTCGTCTCCCGTCACGAGTGGATTCCCGCATGGGGCATTTCCTGGCACCTCGGCATTGACGGCATCTCGCTCTTTCTCGTCGTGCTTACCGGCGTGCTCTTTCCGCTCGTCGTTGCCGGAGTGAATCCGCACCACGAAGAGCGCCAGTACCTCGCGTGGCTGCTCATGCTCGAAGCAGGGGTCATGGGTTCGTTCATCAGCCTCGACCTCTTCCTCTTCTTCGTATTCTTCGAAATCGTGCTCGTGCCGATGTACTTCCTCATCGGAGGGTGGGGCTACGACCAGCGGGTGTATGCCGCGACGAAGTTCTTCCTCTTCACGATGGCGGGATCGGCCTTCCTCTTGGTCGGCATCGTGGCGACCGCGATGCTCTCGCGCGACTCGGTCGGGGAGATCACCTTCGATGTCGTGCGTCTCGCCGAAGAAGGCTCGCTCTCACTCACTGCGGGCCGCTGGCTCTTTGTCGCGTTTGCGATCGCATTCGCGGTCAAAGTTCCGCTGTTCCCGGTGCACACGTGGCTGCCCGATGCCCACACCCAGGCACCGACCGCAGGTTCGGTGATCCTGGCCGGTGTCTTGTTGAAGATGGGTACGTACGGCCTGCTCCGTTTCGGTGTGTATCTCTTCCCGGAAGCCAGCGTGTGGGCGCGACCGGTGCTGTACACCCTCGCGGTGATCGGCATCATCTACGGGGCAATCGCTGCGACGATGCAGAAAGACTTGAAGCGTCTCGTTGCGTACTCGAGCGTCGCGCACCTCGGGTTCATCGTGCTCGGCACCTTCGCGCTGACCGACCAGGCGTTGACGGGTGGAGTGATGCAGATGGTCAACCACGGCGTCTCGACTGGTGCGCTCTTTCTTCTCGTCGGCATGATCTACGAGCGTCGCCACACCCGCCAGATCTCCGAGTTGCGGGGGCTACAGCAGGTCGCCCCAGTGTTTGCTGGGTTTTTCATGGTCGTGATGCTCTCGTCGATCGGCCTGCCTGGGCTGAATGGTTTCGTTGGCGAGTTCCTCATCCTCATCGGGTCGTTCGATACTGCTCGCTGGTGGGTAATCGTCGGCACCGTTGGCGTCGTGCTCGCGGCGTTGTACTTATTGTGGGCGTACCAGCGGGTGTTTCACGGCGAACCTGACGAGGCCAACCGCGGGTTTGCCGAACTGCGCTTGCGCGAGGGCCTGTTGCTGTCTGCCTTCGTTGCCATCATTGTGTTCACAGGTGTGTATCCAAAGCCGGTGCTCTCGCGCATCGAGCCGAGCGTGAAGTCGCTCATTGAGCATGTGGAGTCGCGAACCGACTATCGACAGCCAGTACATGAGGCGAAAGGGGAGTAGGCAATGGACGTCGGCACAGATTTCGTCGCTCCCGTTATCGACTGGTACGCCCTGTCGCCATACATCGTGCTGCTTGCCGGTGCTCTGGTGTTGTTGCTCGTCGGCTCGCTGACTCCGCGTTGGCCAAAGGGTTGGTACGCGATTCTCACAGCGGTGACGGCGGGAGCAGCCGGAGTCGTCGCAGCTATCCAATTCGCCGGTCTGAGCGACGAAGAGCCACGTTCGCTGATGAAAGGTGTACTCGCGCACGATCGATTCGGATTGCTCGCCGTCGTAGCGCTCTGTGTGGCGGTCGTGATTACGAGCATGATGGCGTCCGACAACGCCACATCAGGTGCGCAACGTGCAGAGACCGACTCCCTCGAGCCGTATGCGCTCTTGCTCACTGCCGCGCTCGGAGCGGCAGTCATGGTCACCTCGAACGACCTCGTGGTGTCGTTCCTCGGCATCGAGATTCTCAGCATCTCTATGTACGTGCTCGCCGCGAGCGACCGTCGTCGCGCCACGAGCCACGAGGCCGGCCTCAAGTACTTCGTACTCGGCGGCTTCTCGTCTGCGTTCCTGCTCTACGGCATTGCACTCGTCTACGGCACGACTGGCCAGACGAACTTGGGCAGCATCGCAGTGGTGCTCGCCGACGAGGTCACGGTTCCGCGCAACGATGCGATGCTTCTTGCTGGTGTAGCGCTCTTGCTCGTCGGTCTTTCGTTTAAGGTCTCGCTGGTGCCCTTCCACTCATGGACACCTGACGTGTATCACGGATCACCGACATACGTCACGGGCTTCATGGCATCACTTGGCAAAATTGCGGCAGTAGTAGCACTCGTTCGTCTCTTCGTCGTTGCGTTCCCGGCGCGAGCCGACGACTGGCGACCAGCAGTGTTCGTACTCGCGGTGCTCACGCTGGTGGTGGGTTCAGTCCTTGCGATCGTGCAGACCGACGTGAAGCGGATGCTCGCGTACTCCTCGGTGAGCCACGCAGGATTCATGCTCGTCGGGCTCGAAGCTGCCGGCCACCTCGGCTCGTCGGCGGCGTCTGACGGCGCCACGTCATCCCTCCTCTACGTTGTGCTCTACTCGGTGCTGGCGGTCGGTTCGTTTGCCACCGTTGCGATGGTCACCGCGCGCGGCGACGGCAACTCGACGTCGCTCGAGGCATTTCGCGGCATCGCGAAGTCGAACCCTGTGTTTGCCCTTGGGTTCACTGTGCTTCTCCTCGCGCAAGCTGGCGTGCCGCTCACCAGCGGTTTTGTCGCCAAATTCGGTGTCATTCGTGCGGCCGTTTCGACGGAGAGTTATCTCTTGGCCGTGCTTGCGATGATCTCAGCCGTCGTCGCCGCCTACTTGTACCTGCGCATCATGGTGAGCATGTGGCTCGCCGAGCCCTCAGTGGAAACACCAGCAATTCGGGTCGGATTCGCCGGTCGAGTAAGCCTTGGCATCTCGGTCGCGGTCACGCTGGTTCTAGGTGTCTTCCCTTCGATTTTGCTCAATCTTGAAGATCTCGGTACGCGTCTCGCCCGCTGACTTCAAGTACCACGCTTCAGACAGCTGAACCCTCTAGGTTGAGCGCTAGGTGGTCGAAAGAATGAAATCGTTACATGCAAAGCAGAGTGTTGGTGATGCACTAGCAGCGGTATGTGGCTTCGTTTTCTTTGCATTTACTGTCGGAATAGAAAAGCTCAATCCTCGCAACGTTGGATGGCTCACTTTTGGTGATCAGTTAACTCACTGGCTGGGCTGGCGTTTCTACGCTGAAGACTCGTGGCGTTGGCCACTGGGAGCAAATCCCAACTACGGCTGGGAACGAATGAACTCGATCGTTTTCACGGACAGTTTCCCGGGGCTTGCAGTCTTATTCAAAGCTATTGATCTAGAAGTCTTTGACAAGGGCCAGTATTTCGGCATCGGTTTTCTCGTTAGTGCCATCGCATTATTCGTCGGGAGTCGGAGACTCTTTTCGCATCTAGGAGTCGACCTCTGGCCCGCTCTTCTTGCTGCCGCGCTTCTCGGTACCACACCACTTTTCTGGTGGATGCAACGCTGGTATCCCGCGCTCTCAAGTGGAGTCCCGTTGTTGGTTTGGGCGTTCTACTTCTACCTGAATAACGATGTCTCAGCCAAACGACTAATTCTTCGATGGTCGGGGCTTTTGGTGGTTGCGGTTGCAATCCAGGCCTATCTAGTGATTGCAGTCTTCTTGTTCTTCCTCGCAGC
>JBMTYA010000039.1:0-11023 GCA_049454015.1 Ilumatobacteraceae bacterium
TTGAACGCCATCCAAGACCCAGATGTCATAGAGGCGCTCTACGCGGCAAGCGCCGCAGGAACGAGGGTGGAGCTCGTCGTGCGCGGCATCTGTTGCCTGCGGGTCGGAGTGCCCGGACTCTCCGAAAACATCAGTGTGCGATCGGTGCTTGGCCGGTATCTCGAGCACTCCCGGATTTACCGATTCGACCACGGACACGAAGGCAACGAACCGCTGCACCTCATCGGGTCAGCCGACCTCATGATTCGAAATCTGGCAGGGCGAGTGGAGACCCTCGTGCGGCTCACGCACCCCAAGCATCGAGCCTGGCTCGACACCGCTCTTTCGTTCCTGCTCGACGACGCAAACGTGCATTACCGCCTTGGTTCTGACAACGTCTGGAAGCAGGTGGGCGAACACCACACGCCCGACGATGCCCAGCGCCAACTGTATGAGTGGGTCGTTGCTACCCAGTCTCGTTGAGCAGTTCACGCACTGTTCAGCAACCTGTCGTGGGGCGTTCACCGTTCTTTCGGTGTCGTACCACGCCCGAGCCCTAGCGTGCGTACCGTAGAGACCATGGAAGAAACCCGAAAGTCATACCACTCCGAACTCGAAGAGCTGCGATCCCTCGTGGTCCGCTTGGGGGCGTCGGTCATCGAAGCAATTCCCCGCGCTACGAATGTGCTCCTGAGTGGTGACCTCGAAGGCGCGGACTACTTGGTGCAATCCGATGACGAGATTGACGCACGAGCACATGACATCGAAGATCGCACATTCGAGATCCTCGCGCTCCAAGCGCCTGTCGCAGGCGAACTGCGCCAGTTGGTGTCGATCATCAAGATCACGAGCGACCTAGAGCGGTCCGCCGACCTCGCTGTCAATATCTGTAAGGCCGCCCGCCGCATTTACGGTAAAGAAATTGATCCGGTGCTGCGCGGACTCATCTCCAAGATGAGCGAGCAGGCTGAACAGTTGTACCAAGCGGCGGTTAACTCGTTTGCCGAGAACGACTCCGCGACGGCCGCTGCAATCGAAGACATGGATTCATTCCTCGACGCACTGCACCGCCAGTTCATTCAGGCAATCTTTGAGACGCACGCCCGTGAGCGAATGGATCTGCAACTCGCTGTGCAACTCGCAATCGTCGCACGCTTCTACGAGCGCATCGGAGACCACGCGGTCAACGTTGGTGAGCGCGTGCGTTTTGCGCTCACTGGTTGGAAGCCCGAACTCCGCGCCATCGCTCGTCAGCGTCAGCGCGACGCAACGGGCGAGTTCCCCATCACGCAAGGGTGATCGGCGGTCTCGAGTTGTCGTACACGCTGGCAGTTGTCGCCTTCCTCGTTGGTGCCGCGCTCGGTGTTTCAGTCGCACGTCGACGCATCGCCCAGCTCCAGACGGTCGCCAACGAGGCAAAGAGCGGCCCGTCCGATGCGGTCATCTCGCCCGCGACTGTCGACGAAATCGTCATAGCTGCACTCGACTCGTTGCCGAGCGGAGTCGTCATCGCTGGAGCCGACGGCACCGTGCTGTTCAAGAACTCTGCTGCACGGTCAATCAGCGGCGTTCGGCACATCGACGTGCTCGTCGACGAAGCAGTCGAATCGATGGTCGGCACCGCAGTCACGAATGAATCACAGCACCGCCGTTTCGAGACCGCAGGCTCGCCGTCGCGTGCATTCGACATTCGCACCAAGCGCCTCGCCAATGGCCGCATCGTCGCAACCGTAGAAGACGTGACCGAACAGTCGCGCATCGACACGGTGCGCACCGACTTCGTGGCGAACCTCAGTCATGAATTGAAGACGCCGATCGGCGGAATCGCCGCCCTTGCCGACACAATAATGGGAGAGACCGACCCGCAGGTAATTGAACGACTGACTGCGCGCATCGTGGACGAGTCGTACCGATTGTCGCGCATCGTCGATGACCTGCTCGACCTCTCACGCATCGAGTTCGGCGGCGCAGACGACTGGGAGCCGGTGACGGTCACCGACGTCGTCAACGAGGTGGTCGCCCGCATGCAACATGAGGCCAAGCGAGCCGGAGTCGTCATCGAGGTCAAGAACGTCGCTGGCGTTCGCGTGGTAGGAGATCGAACGCAACTCGTTTCTGCGTTGCAGAACCTCGTCTCGAACGCGGTGAAGTACAGCGGTGACGGAAAGCAGGTGCAGGTCGAAGTGCAGGCGACCTCCGAGCTGGTGAGCATCATCGTGGTCGACCAGGGCATTGGGATTGCCGCAAAAGATCACCAGCGCATCTTTGAGCGCTTCTACCGAGTCGACCGAGCGCGGTCGCGCGCGACAGGTGGCTCAGGGCTCGGTCTCTCGATCGTGCGCCACGTCGTCTCCAACCATGGTGGAACCGTCACCGTCGTCTCCGAAGAAGGACGCGGCTCAACGTTCACCATCGTGCTGCCGCGTGCGGAGTCGTCGGCCGAGGCGCTCACCCCCTCCGAGATGATGGCGGCCGCCGCAGAGCCGAATCAGCAAGTGCAGGTTGAGGTCACGGACTCAGAGAAGAACGACGTGTCGGTATGAGTGGCCAAGCCCGCCAGACGGTGATGGTCGTCGAAGACGAAGAAGCGTTCATCGACGCACTCGTCGTAGGTCTGCAGCGCGAAGGTTTCGGCGTCGAAGTGGCTCGCGACGGCGCCGAAGCACTGAGCAACTTCGACAAGGTGGATCCGGACATCGTGTTGCTCGACGTGATGCTGCCGAAGGTGTCTGGCACCGACGTCTGCCGCGAAATACGCAAGAAGAGCCAAGTGCCAATCATCATGGTGTCGGCGAAAGGCACCGAACTCGACACTGTCGTCGGCCTGGAAGTTGGCGCCGACGACTACATTGTGAAGCCGTATCGGATTCGCGAACTCGTCGCGCGCGTGCGTGCCGCACTCCGCCGGAGCACGGTCGCAGGAGATGGCGAGATCACTTCTTCGTCGAGTGTCACCGTCGGCGACATCTCAATCGACCCGGACCAGCACATCGTGACGGTGCGCGGCAAGCTGACGAAGTTGCCGCTCAAAGAATTCGAACTGCTCTACGTGCTCATGGCCAATGCAGGACGCGTCATGACCCGCGACACGCTCATCGACCGCGTGTGGGGGAGCGATTACTACGGCGACACCAAAACGCTTGATGTGCACATCAAACGCCTGCGCTCGAAAGTTGAAGTCGATCCCGGAACCCCAACCGCAATCCTCACGATTCGCGGTCTCGGCTACAAATTCGAACGCATCGCCTAGTCGGCACACTCGGCCCAGTCCGCACAGTCGCAATAGTCAGCGCAGTCTCTGCGTCTAACTCACCGTCTACGACATTGTCTCCAAGCGGGCTAGCCACAATCCGGGGGCGGCAAGCTCGGCGGGGGTCGGCAGCGCCCCGTCACGATCCAGGAGTTGCGCGAGACCTGGGTCGCCGGAACGTTCCACGACGCCTTGCACGAAATGACGTGCAGCCGCGACCCGTTCCTTCGTGATGTCGATACCGAGCAATCGTTCGACGAAGACCCGATCGGATGATTGTGCGACTCGTCGTCGGCGTACCGCCTCGGCGATGCGAGCAGCGTTACCGAGAATCCGTGCCGTGACCTGGTCGACGTGATGGTCGACGAACCCTACGAGTGCGGCCACTGCGGCATCGAGCACGGGAGCCACACGGTCTTGCGCGGCCGAGCGACTTGCACCGAGGAGGAGTGTCGGATCAGAAAGCAGGGAGTCGAGCATCTTCATCGGATCGCCCGACGACACGTCGAGTCGAGAGATGCTCTCAGAGATCGAGCCAGGGTCGGCGCGGAATCCGCCCGCGAAGTCGTGAATCAACGCACCAACCGCACTACGCAACGGGGCAGATGCGAACATCGAGTGGCTTACGAGCTCGTGTGTCAGCGCATAGATCGCCATGTCATCGCGAGGAATCGACCATTCGTCGGCGAATGCATCCACATTGGCCACCACGATGAGCAGGTTTCCGTGAGGTTCGCGCGGCAACGGTAGGTCGTACTGGCCGAAAGTGTGCACCGCGAGGCGACCGACGAGGTTGCCCACCGACATGCCGAGCATTGACGGCGCAATCATCTTGCTCACGTTTCCGAGCATGGCAAGCATCGGGTCTTGCGTCTCTGCATCTTCTGCTTTCGTGTCGGCACCGGTGCTCAAGGCCCTCGCCAGGGAGTCGAAGTAAGGCTTCCACGCTTCGAGTGTGCGTTGCACCCATGTCGCCCGATTCACGACTTCTACTTGTGAGGCATCTACTGCATCACGGCCGAGAGACTCTGACACCCTCATGCTCACTATCCGCGCCAAGTTCTCCACTGCAATCCGACGTGAAGGGTCGACATTGTGCTCTGCTACGCCTTGCGTTGCAGCCATCAAGGCAGACTGTCGGGCGACATCCCACTGAAGCGGGCCCTGCGCGGACATCGCACGCTGAAACTGGGCGAACAACGGATTGTTGAACGGGTTCGGTGTCTCCTCGTCAGCCACGCAGCCCAAGGCTATGAGTGCTCGCAAGTACGCTGAATCGCGATGGAAGCCGACCGCGTCGAGCTCTGCGATGCACCGATCAACATCGGCGAGTTGTACGAGTGGGCGTTGACTCCGGAATGCGGAGCAGTGGTGGTGTTCTCGGGCATCGTACGCGATCATGCCGAGGGCCGCAACGGCGTCACGTCGCTTACGTACGAGGCATATAGAGAAGTTGCCACCCAGAAGATGCAAGAGGTGGTGTTGGAGGCCCGTCGTAGGTTTCCGACCGCAGGTCGCATCGGCTTGGTGCACCGTCTCGGCGAACTGCAATTGACGGAGTCGTCGGTGGTCGTTGTGGTCGCCGCACCGCACCGCCCAGAAGCCTTCGACGCGGCGCGTTATTGCATCGACGCGCTCAAACAGAGCGTTCCAATCTGGAAGAAAGAGAAGTGGGCAACGGGTAGCGACTGGGGCACGAACGCGAACGCACCGATTGCACCACGTCGAGTCGCCGACGCAGTGGGGTCGGCATGATGGTTGCAGCGACTTCCGTTGCCAGTCTCGTGTTTGCCGCGGTCTCTATTTCTTCGGCAGCCGCGCTCGCATATCTCGTTGCCACGGATTCCCGTCGCTCGCGACCGGTGGATGGCGCGGCACAGTTCCGTCGACACCTTGATGCGCTGTCCGACGATTCTCGCGGGCATTTGCGCGAGCAGATTCGCATTGCACGCGAACAACGTCAGGCAGGAAGATAGTCGTGGCACGCGACCTCGCCATCGACCTCGGTACTGCGAACACCCTCGTCTACAAGCAGGGCGAGGGCATCATCATGAACGAGCCGACGGTGATCGCAAAGAACCGTCGCACCAACGAGGTGCTCGCCACCGGGCACGAAGCCTGGGACATGATCGGCCGCACCCCGAGTTTCATTGTGGCCGTGCGCCCGTTGCGAGGCGGCGCAATCACCGACTTCGAGACGACAGAGCAGATGATCCGCCTCCTTTTGAAGCGTGCTGGCGTGTCCCGTTTCGCCCGACCGAAAGTGCTCATTTGCGTGCCTTCTGCAATCACCGAAGTAGAGCGCCGCGCGGTCACCGAGGCAACGCGTCGCGCTGGTGCCGCCGACGCCCAGTTGCTTGAGCAGCCGATGGCTGCCGCAATCGGGGCCGACCTCCCGATCGAAGAGCCGGTCGGCAACATGGTCGTGGACATCGGTGGCGGCACGACAGAGACTGCGGTCATCAGTCTTGGCGGCATCGTCACTCTGCGCGCCGAACGCGTCGGTGGTTTCAGCATGGACGAAGCCATCCAGGGTTGGGTGCGCAAGGAGCATGGCCTCGCAATCGGTGAACGAACCGCCGAAGAAATCAAGATCCAAATCGGTAGCGCCCAGCCGTCGTCAGCAGATCGTGATGCGGAAGTGAAGGGTCGCGATCTCGTGACTGGATTGCCCAAGACCGTGGTTCTCACTGCGTCGGAGATTCGTGAGGCACTCGACGAGGTTGTCACGCGCATGATCGACTCCGTGAAGGAGTGTCTCGCAGTGACACCGCCCGAACTCGCCCAAGACCTGCTGACGCGCGGCATTTACCTGGTGGGTGGCGGTGCGTTGTTGCGCGGACTCCCGGAGCGTCTGCAGATGGAGACGAAAGTCCCCGTCCTCATGTCTTCGCAACCGCTGGAAGCGGTGGTGCTCGGCGCTGGCCACTGCATCGAGAACTACCAGGCGCTGCGCGGCATGTTCATGGACGCTCGCCGCTGACGGCCTCGCTGGTCAGCGCAAGCATCGAGGGTCACTGAAGGCAGGCGGCGAGTCGATGAACGAACTCCAGCAGTTCACACTCAACGTTGTTGTGTGGGCATTGAGCGGGGCCCTAATCGGTTGGAGGTTCGCGCAACGACCCTGGCAAGAGCTGAAGGGTGCGGGTGCAGTAACTCGGTTGCGAGAGTGGGAACTGCGCGAGCGATACGAAACTGTGCTGCGGATTCGAACATGGAAAGACAGGCTGCCCGAGGCCGGCACGTGGTTTGGGGGAATCAGCAAACGCCAGTTGCCGGAGGCGAAAGAAGGCGGGCTCGTGCGATTCTCGGCGGAATCGCTGCGCGCCGAACGCGTGCACCTCTCGTATCTGCTCGCAGTGCTGGCCACGCTCGCCTGGACGCGCGGCTGGCTGGTGCTCGTGACGCTGAGTTATGCGTTCGCCGTCAATCTGCCGTGCATCGTTGTTGCGAGGTACAACCGGATACGTATCGCGCACCTAGCATGACGGCGATGTTCTTGCGCGGCCGCCTGCAATGGTCGCTGCTTGCCGTCACCGTCGTCAGCGGTGCTCTTGCATTCTTCTTTGCCCAACGCAACGACTCCGGAGTGGAGGCCGTACCCACGACCGTCGCCACCACCACGAGCACTACGACGACAACCGTCTACCAGCCGCCGATTGTCTATGTGGTCCAACGCGGGGACACACTCTTTGGCATCGCCCAGAGCTTCCAAGTGAACATGCAGGCGTTGATGGATCTGAACGGCATCACGAACCCCGACCGGGTCGAGGCGGGCGATGAATTGGTGATGCCACCAGCCACTGGTTTCGTGCCAGTGGCGCCGTCGACGACGATGCTTCCCTAGGCAGTGCTTCCGTAGACGGTGCTTCTTTAGACGGTCATTCCCTAGGAGTTCGCGTTGCGGTGTCGTGCGACGATGTCGACGATGTCGTTCATGATTCTCGCAACGGAGTAGTCCTTGGGCGTGTACACCGCTGCAACGCCGGCAGCAAGTAGCACTGGTTGGTCGGCATCAGGAATGATTCCGCCGACAACGACCGGGGCAGTTACTCCGACGCTGCGAAGTTCTTGAAGCACATCCGGAATCAGCGATTGGTGCGAACCCGAGAGGATCGACAACCCGATCACGTCGGGGTCTTCGTCGCGCGCTGACTCTGCGATCTCCCGTGGCGCCAGCCGGATGCCGCCGTAGACGACTTCCATTCCGGCGTCTCGCGCAGCGATAGCAATCTGCTCTGCACCACTCGAGTGTCCGTCGAGACCAGGTTTGGCGACGAGGATCCGTGGCGGCCCCCCGGGCAGTGCGCTCGAACGTTGTGCGACGGCGGCGAGATCTTCGCTTCGCGGAGCAACGACGCCGCCCACTCCGGTCGGTGCTCTGTACTCGCCGAACACTTCGCGCAACGTCGACGCCCACTCGCCCGTGGTGCCACCTGCCTTTGCCAGGGCGACGGAAGGTTCCATGATGTTGCGGTTGCTCGTCGCGGCATTGCGCAGGTCGCGTAGAGCGGCGGCAACTGCGGCGGAGTCGCGGTGATTTCGCCACTGTTGAACGTCGGTCACGTGTGCGGCTTCGACGGTCGGGTCGACTCGCAGGATGTTGTCGTCACCGCCGAGCGGTGACTCTGCAGTCTCGGTGAACGCATTGACGCCGACGACGACCTGGTCGCCGCTCGCAATGCGTCGTGTGCGTTCAGCCATCGAAGCGACGAGTCGTCGCTTTAGTTCGTCGACCGATGCGTATGCACCACCGCGCGAGAGAATGTCGTCGAGTTCGGCTTTGGCCGCGTCACGAATATCCGTAGTGAGTTTCTCCACCACACGAGAGCCGTCGAGGATGTCGTCGTACTCGAGCAGGTCGGTCTCGAAAGCAAGCACTTGCTGCATGCGAAGCGACCATTGCTGGTCCCACGGGCGCGGCAGGCCGAGTGCTTCATTCCACGCCGGCAGCTGCACGCTTCGCGCACGGGCCCGCTTGGAGAGCGTCACCGCGAGCGTCTCCAGCATGATGCGCTGCACGTTGTTCTCGGGCTGGGCTTCGGTGAGACCGAGCGAGTTGACCTGCACGCCATAGCGGAACCGCAGCGCCTTGTCGTCGGTGATGCCGTAGCGCTCCCTACCGATCCACTCCCACAGCTCGCTCATCGCGCGCAGCTTGCACGTCTCTTCGACGAAGCGGATACCAGCGTTCACGAAGAACGACATCGCGCCGAACACTCCGGGAAACGAATCTGAAGAAACCTGTCCGCTCTCGCGCACCGAGTCGAGCACGTCGATGGCGTTAGCGAGTGCAAACGAGACTTCTTGCACCGGTGTGGCACCGACCTCCTGCAGGTGGTACGAGCAGACATTCATCGGGTTCCACTTCGGTGCGTGACGATTCGTCCAGGCGATCATGTCGACGATGATGCGCCGCGACGGGAGTGGCGGGAAGATGAAGGTGCCTCGCGACAGATATTCCTTCAGCACGTCGTTCTGGGTGGTGCCGCGCAGATCGCTGCTGCGCACGCCTTGTTCTTCGGCGTTCGCCACGTACAGTGCGAGCAACCATGCCGCCGTCGCATTGATTGTCATCGAAGTGTTCATCGTTGCCGGCGGGATGTCACGCATGAGTGCACGCATGTGCCCGAGGTGCACTACCGGCACGCCCACTTTGCCTACCTCGCCGCGCGCGAGCACGTGGTCGGGGTCGTATCCCGTCTGGGTCGGCAGATCAAAGGCGATCGACAAGCCGGTCTGACCTTTGGCGAGGTTCGTGCGGTACAGCTGGTTCGACGCCTCGGCAGAGGAGTGACCCGAGTAGGTGCGCATCAACCACGGCTCGTCGCGCCGCCGTGCCGAGCGAGCGTCGGTCATGGGTTCAAGGCTAAGGATGCGTCAGCTTCGCGGGCCGATTGCGGCGGCGAGTCGCGAGAGATAGTCGCTGCGAGGCAACGTGACCCCGCCGAGACTCTCGAGGTGCGGGGTGTGCCACTGGGCGTCGAGCAGCGTCATCTTGGCAGAACGCATCACATCGACGAGTGCCATGAGCGCGACTTTGGAGGCATCCCGCTCCAGGTGGAACATCGACTCTCCGGCAAAGAACTTGCCGATGCGTACTCCGTAGAGGCCACCCACCAGTACGCCGTCGTCGTTGAACATCTCGACGCTGTGCGCCCACCCGAGTTCATGTAGGGCGCAGTATTGCTCCACGAATCGCGGCGTGATCCACCGGCCGTCCTCGCCGTGGCGTGATGAGCAACCCAGCATGACGCGTTCGAAGCAGGAGTTGACGCGCAAGTGGTAGCGCTTGGCGCTGCGGCGCATCGAGCGTGTGACACGCAGACCGTCGAGCGGGATGATGCAACGTTGCGCAGGCGACCACCAAAAGAGCGTGCCGTCACCGACCGAGCGTTCCATCGCGAACAAGCCGTGCTTGTAGCCGTCGATCAGCGTCGAAGCCTGTAAGTCGGCGCCTTGGCCGATGAGGTCGTCGTCTTGCGGCCACTTGCTCACCGCCGGCCACTCGTATGCACACTCGCCAACTGGTTCGGGTGTCCGATCCCAACCGGAGGTCGCGCGCAACAGCGCGAGGTCTCCCCAACGCGAGTCGTGCCCGGAAGTTCTAGTACTCGTAGAAACCGGCTTTGGTCTTGCGGCCGAGGCGACCTTTCTCGACCAGCTGGCGCAGCATCGGCCGCGGTGCGAAGTTGTCGTCACCAAACGATGCGTGCAGCGTGTCCAAAATCGAGAGCGTCGTGTCGAGACCGACGAGGTCGAGCAAGGCGAACGGACCCATCGGGAAATTGCAGCCACCTTTCATCGCTGTATCGATGTCGGCCATCGATGCGGTGCCATCTTCGAGCATGCGCACGGCATTGTTCAAGTAGGGGAAGAGCAGTGCGTTCACGATGAAGCCGGCACGGTCGAGCACGTGCACGCCTTCTTTACCGATCTTCGACACGAAGTCAGCAGCCCTGCTGATCGTCTCGTCGCTTGCGGTGATCGGTCGGACGATTTCAACCAGCGGCAGGACCTGCGCGGGATTGAAGAAGTGGATGCCGCAGACTCGCTCCGGGTTCTTCACCACTTTGGCCATCTCGACGACCGGCAACGTGCTCGTATTGGTGGCGAGCAGCGCAGTTGGTTTGGTCACTGCGTCGAATTCACGAAAGAGCTGCTGCTTGGTCTCGAGGTCTTCCACGACACTCTCGATGAGGAGGTCGCACTGCCCGAGAGCGCCGAGATCGGTCGTCGTTGAGATGTTGGCGAGGATTCGGTCGCGTTCAGCAGGCTCGAGCTTGCCTTTCTCGACCTGACGAGCAAGACCCTTTTCGACACCTTTCAGCGAAGCAGTAGCCGACGCCTCCGAACGTGCTCGCAGAATCGCCCGCATATCCGCGCGAGCAACCACCTCAGCGATACCGCCGGCCATGATGCCCGATCCGAGGATTCCTACAGACTCGACCGGTGCACCGTTCACTACGCCAAATCGTAACCGTCGTGAGGCTCAAGGGAACATTTGGCAGTCGTTCATGTGATGACTACCCAGCAGTCAGGCGTGAAGGGAGTCGGTTCGGTACCGTTCTCAAGGTGCTAGGCCGCAACATCGAATCGATCATTGATGATGACCGGCGCGTCGTGCCGCTCTTTGCGGTGCACAACTTCCGCGACCTCGGTGGCTACCCGACGGTCGACGGTCGCGAGACCCGTTGGCGGACGCTCTTCCGAGCCGACGGGCTCTACCGGTTGACCCATGATGATGCTGAGCGCGTGGTGGGGCTCGGGGTGCGCACCGTCATTGACTTGCGC
>JBMTYA010000040.1:0-10888 GCA_049454015.1 Ilumatobacteraceae bacterium
CGCCTGCACCGCCACCTGCTGCTTGCGTCGGTACCGCCACGCCGTTGCGCACATGCAAACTGTGTCGTTCGCCGTCGATCACGAACGTGACGAGATGGTCGATGCCCTCGATGAGTGACGGCTCAAGTGTCACGCGCAGCGTGTTGATGATGGTCGCGTTGTCGTGGTGGCGCACCAGACGTGGGCTGAATCGATGTTGGTTATAACGATCCATCGGGCCTGACCCGTCGAGGTGTCTGGCGCGGGTGAGCGCCCAGTTGCGAATGTTGGCGGCCGGAGTGCGCTCGCCGATTGTGCGCATGCAGCGGGCGAGCAGGGCTCTGTCGTCACCGGTTGCCTCTGGTGTGCGGGCGAGCCAGCCCGCGAGCTCGGTGGCCCAGCGCACGTCGTTGGCATCGAGGGCAGCTGCAGCTTGCGTGCGCACTTCGTTTCGTCCACCGAAACCGTCAATCAGTTTTTGATACCGCTCTGCGGGTGCGAGCGGGAAGAGTTTCGTCTCGTCACCATCGAACCAACCACGAAGCCCCGCGAAAATCTGCCGCACGTGATGCTCCGCCACGCCGTAGAGCTCTGACGTGAGGTAGTCGGCGTCGCATGCTGCCGGGAGTTTCACCCGGTCGGCAATCTCATCGGCAGTCCAGCCCTTGTTGATGCCGCGCACGGTTTGGTCCCACAGAAACTGAATTGCGTCACGTGAACGTGTGACGCGTTCGCGAATCTGCTTCTTGCCCGAGACTGCCGGGCCGTGAGCGCCGATGAGATGCTCTGGTTCCCATGCGAGCACCTGGTCGAAACCTCTCAGCAGCACACGTGGGTCGCGATACTCTTCGCCGCGAATCGCGTACACGTTGAAGAGCACCGGCCACACGGTGTTGTGCACGCACAATCCGCGCGACGAAAAGTAGAAGTTGACCGAGTCGTCGGCGTCGCTCGGGCAGTGCGCCCACTCGATGGTCTCGCCGGCGAGCGTGAACGTGCCTGATGTGTCGTCGAGTTCTTGCGTTACTGGGAGATGGCCCGAAGTGAACGGCGCATGTTCGGGGTTGCGATAAAAACGACCAAGCCCCACATTGACGAGACCGTCCGGGCCGTCGGCTGGAAGTGCTATCGCAAACTGTTCGACCAAGCCACGCGAATACGCAGGGCCGATCTCAGCCGAAGCTCGCGTGCGGTTGGAGGCGATGCGCTTATGCCCGACAATCTGCAACTTCGCGCCGCTCCTGCCATCGCCCGTCGCGCCGCTCTTGCCATCGCCCGTCGCGCCCGCATCTTCGAGAATCGCCGCGGTGCCGTCGACATAGTGAAAGTGCGTGTAGATAACGCCGGCAATCGGCGCGCGTTCGACGGCGCGCAACTCGCGCAGTGCCTCGCGCATTTCTTCGATGCTTTCGCCGGTGTCGATGGCAATCACACCATCGCGGGCCTTCACGAACGTTTGATTCGAAAGACCGTTGCCGACCAAGCTCCACACACCTGCGCACGGTGACTCGAACTGCCGTTTGATTACCTCGTTCTGGCGAACCGTGTCGCGGTGCGCACGCTGCCCAGCCGGCAAGACGACGGTGTTCTTCGGGTCTCGATCAAAACTCCGTGCCACCATCGGCGACGCTACGTCGGCGACCGATGCCGACTGAAATTGGGGGTCAGGCCAAGGCTGCGAGCGGCTCAACGAAGTCGTAGCCAAGCGCCTCTGCACTTGGCTTGTTCGTCATCTTGCCGCTTGTGGTGTTGACCCCGAGTGCCATCGCCGGGTCGGCTTTCGCCGCGTCGCGAGCTCCAAGCATCGCCAACTGCAACTGGTAGGGCAGCGTCGCGTTGGTGAGCGCATACGTGCTGGTGTTGGGCACTGCACCGGGCATGTTGCCGACTGCGTAGTGAATCACACCATGCATCTCATACACCGGCTCGGTGTGAGTGGTTTCGCGCATCGTCTCGACGCAACCACCTTGGTCGATAGCAACGTCGACGATGACCGAACCTTTCTTCATTGACTTCACCATGTCTTCTGTTACCACGATTGGTGCGCGAGCACCCGCGACAAGCACCGCACCAATGACCAAGTCGGACTCGGCGATGGTTCGCTCGACTGCGCCGCGATTCGACGCGAGCGTCGTGATGCGACCCTGATGAATCTGATCAACGAATCTCAGGCGGTCCAAGTTCTTGTCGAGAATCGTCACTTCGGCTTCCATTCCGGCGGCGATGCGAGCGGAGTTCCAACCCACGTTGCCTGCGCCGATCACCATCACCTTCGCCGGTCGCACGCCGGGTGCGCCACCCATCAATACGCCGCGACCGCCGTACGGTCGCTGCAAGTAGTAGGCACCCGCTTGCGTGGCGAGTCGTCCGGCGATCTCGCTCATCGGTGCGAGCAGCGGGAGCGATCGGTCGGCAAGCTGCACCGTCTCGTACGCCACGCCGGTGGTACCTTTCTCAATCAGCGCTTTTGCAACTTTCGGGTACGCGGCAAGGTGTAGATAGGTAAAGAGCGTCAGGTCGCTGCGCAAGAAGGCGAACTCTTTCTCGGTCGGCTCCTTCACTTTTACGACCATGCTCTGGCCCCACGCCTCGGCGGCGGTTTTCACGATGGTCGCACCCGCAGCTTCGTAGGCCGAGTCGGGGATCGACGCCGCCGTGCCGGCCTGCGTCTCGACGAACACCTCGACGCCGAGTCGCTCGAACTCTCGCACACCGTCGGGGGTGAGCGCTACGCGACCCTCAAGAGTCTTGGTCTCTTTTGGCACGCCCAGTGTGGCGTGCGCAGGCTTCTTGGCCGCCGAACTCACGCCCCTTGTTCTAGCGCACCGAGCTGGGCCTGCCTGCCGATTTGTAGCAGCCGTGGCACGCGCAGCTGCAGCGCGCCGGACGGTGCGCTTGCCGCATCGTGATAGAAAAACGACATGAAAAAGTTCCGTAATTTCATCGATGGCAAACATGTAGACGCCGCCAGCGGCGACACCCTCGACATCATCAACCCCGCCACCGGCAAGGCGTACGCCACTTCGCCCAACAGCAAGCAGGCCGACATCGACGCCGCGATGGCCGCAGCGCAACGTGGTTTTGAAACATGGAAGGAGTCGACGCCGAGCGAGCGCTCACTGGCGCTCTTCCGCATCGCCGATGCCATTGAGGCGCGCAAAGACGAATTCATTGCGATGGAGGTCGAGAACTGCGGCAAGCCCGTCTCGATCACGACGTCGGAAGAGATTCCTCCGATGGTTGATCAAATTCGTTTCTTCGCGGGTGCCGCGCGAATGCTCGAAGGCAAGAGCGCCGGCGAATACATGAAGGGTTTCACGTCGATGATTCGCCGCGAACCCGTCGGTGTGTGCGCGCAAGTGGCGCCGTGGAACTACCCGATGATGATGGCGGTGTGGAAGTTCGCACCAGCAATCGCCGCAGGCAACAGCATCGTGCTGAAGCCGAGCGACACCACGCCGGCCACCACCGTGTTGCTCGCGGAGATTGCGGCGGAGTTCTTGCCGGCAGGAGTGTTCAACGTGGTGTGCGGCGACCGCGACACCGGTCGCACGATGGTGTCGCACCCGACACCGTCGATGGTGTCGGTCACTGGTTCGGTGCGCGCCGGCATGGAAGTCGCTGAAGCTGCTTCGAAGTCGCTCAAGCGCGTGCACCTCGAGCTCGGCGGCAAGGCGCCGGTCGTGGTGTTCGACGACGCCGACCTCGCGGCTGCAGCAGCGCAGATCTCGATGACGGGCTATTTCAACGCCGGCCAAGATTGCACCGCTGCCACTCGAGTAATCGCTGGCCCGAAGGTGTACGGCGACTTCGTCGAAGCACTCGCCGAAGCAGCGAAGGGCACCAAGACCGGCGCGCCGAACGACGACGTGCTCTACGGTGCGCTCAACAACGCCAATCAGCTCGCGCGCGTGAGCGGCTTTGTCGAGAAAGCCCCGAAGCACGCCCGCGTGGTGGCTGGTGGCAACAAGATCGGCAACGCCGGCTACTTCTTCGAGCCGACCGTCGTCGCCGACCTGAAGCAGAACGACGACATGATTCAGCAAGAGATCTTCGGCCCAGTCATCACCGTGCAGAAGTTCAGTGACGAAGCCGAAGCAATCAAGTGGGCAAACGGCGTCGAATATGGTCTCGCCTCGTCAGTGTGGACCCGCGACTTCGGCAAGGCCATGCGCATGGCGAAGGCCCTCGACTTCGGCTGTGTGTGGATTAATACGCACATTCCCGTGGTCGCCGAGATGCCGCACGGTGGATACAAGAAGTCGGGCTACGGCAAAGACCTCTCCGCCTACGCACTCGATGACTACACGCGCATCAAGCACGTGATGGCAAATATCAACATCTAGATGCCGTGCCGTCCCGCGGCGCCGAGGTGCCGCCACTTCATGAATGGCGCACCGGCGCCCAGGCTGACTAGCGTTTCGCAGTCAAGGGGGCGATAGTCGGCAGTGAGCGGGGAGCGCGGATCAGTCGAACTCGTTGACGTCACGAAGCGTTACGGCGACGTCATCGCTGTCGACAAGATCAACCTCGAGATTCACGCCGGCGAGTTTCTCTCGCTGCTTGGCCCGAGCGGCTGCGGCAAAACCACCACGCTGCGCATGCTCGCTGGCTTCGAGCAGCCCGACGAAGGGTTTATACGTATCTCTGGTCAGTTCGTGCAGGGTGTGCCGCCCTACAAGCGCGACGTGAACACGGTCTTCCAGCACTACGCGCTCTTCCCACACATGACAGTGGCGGAGAACGTCGCGTACGGTCTGCGACAAAAAGGCGTCGCAAAATCTGAAATCGCTACGCGCGTGATTGAAGCACTCGACATGGTGCAGATGTCAAAACTCGCCGATCGACGTCCGCGACAAATGTCGGGTGGTCAGCAGCAGCGCGTCGCCGTTGCGCGCGCACTCGTCAACCGTCCGAGCATCTTGTTGCTCGACGAGCCGCTCGGGGCACTCGACCGCAAACTTCGCGAAGAGATGCAGATTGAACTCAAGTTGCTGCAGACGCGCCTTGGCATCACCTTCGTGTTCGTCACACACGACCAAGAAGAAGCGATGTCGATGAGCGACCGCATCGCCATCATGCTCAACGGGCATATCGAGCAAATCGCCGACCCAGAAACCGTCTACGAACATCCGACTACAGCGTTCGTCGCCGGCTTCGTCGGCCGTAACAACTTCTGGCAGGGCACCGCCACCGAGCACGGCTCGCAGGCCGACGACGGCACGATTTTCGTCGCCAGCCGCCCTGAAGAAGACGTGCCCAACGGCGAGCCGGCCCTCTCGGCCGTTCGCCCCGAGTGCATCAACCTGAGCGCCAAGCAGCCCGCCAAGCCGGAGAACTCCACTCAGGCGACCGTGAAGGGCGTGTCGTACTTCGGCGACGTGCTGCAATACGTCGTGCGAACCGGCACAAAGGACCTCTTGGTCTTGGTGCCGCGCACCAACCCTGAGCGGTTCCAGGTCGATGACCCCGTCTGGTGCTCGTGGTCGGCTGAAGACGTGTATCTCTTCTCGGCCCGCCAGGCCAACATCGTGCTGGCGGCGCCCACCGCAACGGCCTAAACCCGCCTCGTCGCACCCGGCCCGATTGGCGGGACGCGACACTGGCGAATGCGCTAACTTGGGCAAAACACGTCGTCGGCACCCGCCGCCGCACACCACAGGGGGAATCACATGGCCAAGCAACTTCGCATGCTCGCACCGGAAGCATTCCGCGAGCATCTCTCGCGTCGGGCGTTCATCACCGGCGGCACCGCAGCAGCGGGCTTCGCAGTGGTGCTTGCAGCATGCGGCGGATCTGACGAAGAGTCGAGCAGCGACGGTGGCGAAGCGGCTTCGGGCGATTACAGCCGCGTCATTAACAAGTCGTCCGGTTCGCTTGCGATGTATACGTGGGGCGACTACAACGACCCAGACATCGTCGGTGCGCTCGCCGAGAGCGAACTCGGCGTCACGATGAAAGTTGACTACTACCCGAGCAACGAAGACCTCATCACTAAGTTGGCGGCGAGCAACGGCAATAGCGGTTTTGACATCGTCGTGCCGACTGGCCCGTACGTGCCGCAAATGATCGAGAAGGGTCTCATCCAGAAGCTCGACATGTCGAAGATTCCGAACTTCAGCAACATCGACTCGGCGTACGTGTCGCAGGCGTGGGACCCGAACAATGAGTACTCCGTCTGTAAGAACTGGGGCAGCACCGGCTACTTCTATAACAAGACGAAGATCACGCGAAAGATGGAGACCTGGCAAGACTTCATCGATGCCTGCATGAACGAAGGCAGCGGTGACTGCGCAATGATTGACACCGCTCCGAACCTCTGCGGCATGTGGTACTGGGCGAACGGCCACAATTGGAACGACCAAGACCCCGCCAAGCTCGACGCGTGCGAGAAGTTCCTCGTTGACGAGTTCGCGCAGCACATCAAGGCGTTCGACTCGTACCCAAGCACCAAGCTCGCCGAGGGTGCGTACAGCCTCGCGATGGGTTGGAACGGCGACCTCCGTCAGGCCTACGTGCGCATCGCTGATGCCGGTGGAAACCCCGACGAGTGGGTGTGGGTGCTCGGCGCGCCAGCCACCGAATTGTGGATGGACACGTACTGCATCGCCGCCGGCGCTCCGAACCCCGACGCAGCACACGCCTGGATCAACTGGGAGCTCGTCCCGGAGATCTCGATCAAAGACCTGCAGTACCACGGCTACAACACCGGCATGAAGAACATGGATTCGCTCATCGCCGAGATTGCACCCGACCTCGAGCGGGGCGAGATGATCTTCTTCTCGCCCGACCAGGTGGCCACGTTCCAGACGCAGGAGATTACGCCGTCACTCGACCGCATGGTCGACATCTTCAACAAGGTGAAGGCCAAGGCCGGCGCCTGATTGCAGGGTGAGGCGTAGGGCAGAGGCCTGATCACAACGTGACCGCGACGGTCGCACCAGAAAAGCGATTCCGGCTGCGCGCGCCGAAGTTTGCGCTCGCGCTGCCGTCAATCGTTTGGTACACGGCGTTTTTCATCGTCCCGATTGCACTGGTCGTCGTCTACTCATTCGGCACCAAAGACACGAGCAAGCTCGTCCCCGTCGACTTCTCGAACCCGTCGACGCAGAGCTATGTCGAGGTGTTCGACGAGACGTTCTTCACCGTGTTTCGCAGCACGGTGCGCATCGCGATTACTGCAACGCTCTTGTGTCTGCTGATCGGCTTGCCAGTCGCGTACTTCGCGGCTTTCAAGGTGAGCGAAAAGTGGCGCGCCATCGTGCTGGCTGCGGTGGTGGTGCCGAGCTTTACGAGCTTTCTCATCCGCACGGTGGCATGGCGAATTCCGCTTGCACCAAATGGCAATTTGTCGAAATGGCTGCAAGACCTTGGCGTCATCGGTGACGACGGCATTCAGATTCTGGAGACTGCTGCTGCCGTGCAGCTGGCAATCGTCTACAACTACCTCGGGTTCATGATCCTGCCGCTCTACGTAGCGTTCGACCGCATCGACGTGCGCCTGCGCGAAGCGAGCAAAGACTTGGGTGCCGGTCGCGTGTCGACGTTCTTCAGTGTCACGCTGCCACTCGCGGGGCCAGGTATTGCAGCTGGCGTGTTGCTCACGTTCATCCCGATGTGCGGCGACTACGTGACGGCCACGGTGCTCGGCGGCGCGAAGGGCAACATGATCGGCGCAATGATTGCATCGCAGTTCAGCGGCGCGCAGAACTGGCCGCTTGGTTCAGCAATGGCAATCTTGATGATTGCGGCTGTGTTGCTCACGTTGGTGGTGGGTGCGGCAATCGTGTGGGTCTTCCCGCGGTTGCTTGGTTTGCTTGAGCCGCTCATTCAGCAAGCGCGGCGTTCGCGAGCAGCGCGCGACGCGCAGGCAGCTGCGGCGGCGTCCGCTGCCGGAGGGGCAGCGACGTCACGACGATGGTCGCTCGCCGACGGTGCGATGCAGCGCGGCCTCGGAGTGTGGACCACCCTCGTCTTGATCTTCCTCTTTATTCCCGTGGGGCTCGTCTTCTTGCATTCCTTCAACCGCGGTAACTCGTTCACCATCTTCTCCAATGCGGTGAGCACCAAGTGGTGGGGTGAGCTGTTCGATGCACCGGTGTTTCTGGCAACCGCGGGTCGCTTCGCTGTGTTTATCGTTGCCGCAGTCATCGCCAAGCGGTTGCTCACGCGGCGCGCACTCTTTGGTCGCGCTGCTTACACCGTGTGGATTGTGCCTGGGGCGTTTGCGTTGGCGCTCGTGATCAACGGTCTGCTCACCAGTTGGTACGCCAAGATTTTCGACTTCGCCGGCATCGGCGACGCAATTCGCAACTCGTTCATCGCGGCATTTGGCGCAACGGTGATCGCGGTCGCTCTCGGTGGCACATCGGGCGTGGCGCTTGCACGCCGGCCCGGAGCATGGTCGAACGCGTTCATGGTGGTGGTGTTTCTCATCCTCGTGACGCCAGAAATCATGGATGCCATCGCGCTTGCCACGTGGTTCCCGCGTATTCAAGACGTCGCGATTATCGGCCACGTCTTCACCGAAGGCTGGGGGCCGTTCAACGGCGGCATCAACAAGCTGTGGGTTGGTCAGTCGCTGTACGCGTCAGCGGTGGTCACGTTGATCGTTCGCGCACGACTAGCGGGCCTCGACGAATCACTCGAGCAGGCCGCTGCCGATCTCGGCGCGCCTCCGGGGCGTGCATTCCGTCAAATCACGCTGCCGTTGATCGCGTCGGCGATGATTGCGGGCGGCTTACTCTCGTTTGCCCTGTGCCTCGACAACGCAGTTATCTCAACGCTCATCAGTGAGGCGGGTTCAACTACTTTCCCTGTTGCGTTGCTCGGCGCCACACGCAGCACCATCAAGCCGTTCTGGGGCGTGGGTGCAATCAGTTTGTTCGTCGTGACGATGGCGTCGCTGTGGTTCTTGGTCGTCATCTTGCGCCGCGGCGGTGCGTCGGCGGGCAACATCGCGGCCACGCTCACCGGCAACTAGCCCGTGGCGGAGCACACACGTGCGGCTGCACCGCGAACCGCGGGCCCTGGCTCGTCGCGTATCGCAGTCGGCCCCGCGAAAACCCCAGAGTGGATTCGCGACGCAGTGCGCGCCGCCGGGTGCACATTGGTTGACTACGCCGATGCCGACGCGCTCGTGTGGGGTGACCCGCGTGGTGCCGACGCTCTCGGCGAAGTGATGAGCGCACACCAGCAGTTTCGCTGGGTGCAGTTACCGTTCGCCGGAATCGAAAATTTCGTGCCGCACCTCGACAAACATCGCGTCTGGACGAGTGGCAAGGGCGTCTATGCCGAACCCGTCGCTGAATTGTGCATGGCGTTTCTCCTCGGTGGGATGCGACATGTGATTGGTTACTCGCGCGTGCGCGAATGGTCGGTCGACCACGGCCGCTATTTGCTTGGCGGCAACATCGTCATCGTCGGCGGGGGAGGCATCACCACCTCGCTCGTGCGCATGTTGCAGGGCTTCAACACACACATCACCGTGGTGCGTCGGCACCCTGCACCGATGCAGGGTGTGCAGCGCGTAGTGGGGCAGAGTGAGCTGCACTCGCTGCTGCCGACTGCCGACGCTGTGGTGCTCGCGTGTGCGCTCACGCCAGAGACGCAAGGCATGTTCTCAGCGCGCGAGTTTGCGATGATGAAACGCGATGCTTGGATCGTGAACGTTGGTCGTGGTCGCCTCATCGTCACCGACGACATCGTCGCGGCGTTGCGTGATGGCCTCATCGGTGGTGCCGCGCTCGACGTAACAGATCCTGAACCGCTGCCCAAAGAACATCCACTCTGGTCGCTCGACAACTGCCTCGTCACACCGCACATCGGCAACACGCGTGCGATGGCGGTGCCACTCCTTAGCGAGCGCATCACCACAAACTGCCGCCTGTTTGCTGCGGGCGAGCCGCTCGTCGGTTTGGTCGACGTTTCGCTCGGCTACTAAGCGGCGCACTCGGTTATTGACGGCTCGGCGTTGCGCTCGCCCAGCAGCGGTCTGCGCCAATAGTGTCGGGCAGGTCGCATGACCGATCATTACGCAACGCTGGGTGTGCCTCGCACGGCATCGCTCGACCAGATTCGTCGCGCCTACCGCGAGCGGATGCGCAACGCGCACCCCGACTCCGCTTCTCGTACTTCGGCCCGGGGTGTCTCAAGCGCTGCAACGACTGAGGAAGTCACCCGAATTGCCGAGGCGTGGAACATCTTGTCGTCGCCCGATCGTCGAGCCGCTTACGACCTGCAACTCGCCGTCGGCAGCGCGGCGGGAGCAGAAGGCGCAGCTTCTCGCGTGGCCTCTTCGCGCCCGATGAGCAATCCGGATCTTGACCGGGCGTATCCGCCGGCGCGCTTCCCGTGGCGGTTCGTGCTCACCATCATCGGTATCGGCGCGGCGATTCTCATCGTGTTGCATATCTTGGGCGACCCGATGCCCGAGCGCGGCATTGATGGTTTGATTTCCGCCGGGTCGTGCGTCGACTTCGACGAGGTTGGCGCCGCATTCGAAGTGCCGTGCAACGGCCCGCACCAAGCCGTGGCGCGCGAACTGGTGCCGTTCGATTCCGCATGCGACAGCGACACCACCCAAGCGCGTGACCGCCAGGGCATGGGCACCGTCTGCCTCGAGCCGTAGCGTCTACTGCTTGCGCTCGCTTGGTCGCACCGCTGCACTTTGTCTGCTGATTTCTGGCATCTCGGTGGTCTCCGCGTCGGCGCTCAGCGGGCCTTGCACGCGAGCGGGTCAGGTGCGAACGGTGAAGTCGGTGAAATACGAGTGCAAGAAGACCTCGGGTCGACTTCGCTGGGCAAAGTCGACTACATCAGTGAGTAAGTCAGCGTCTGGTGCCGCTGCCACGTCTACCACCACGCCAGCCACAACGACCACGACGAAAGTTGCGCCCACCGACACCAT
>JBMTYA010000041.1:0-10877 GCA_049454015.1 Ilumatobacteraceae bacterium
CACGTCACGCAAGATGCTGCCGACGCAGCGCATCTCCGTGCTCGCCTGCCCAGTGAAGACCGGCGGCAAGTCAAGTTCAGCCCCCAGTGCATTCATCGACGCATAGTCGGGCATCCATCGCCAGTAGAGATTCCACACATACTCGCGCCATCCGATCACCTGGCGGATAAAGCCTTCGGCTGAGTTGATCGGCACCCGGCCAGCGCGAAACGCTTCTTCGACGCGGTCGCATACTTCACCTGGCAAAAGCAACCCAAGGTTCAAGTACGGCGAGAGCACCGAGTGCGCGAGATGCCAATTGTCGGCAAGCATCGCATCTTCGTGCGGGCCAAACATCGGCAGCACCTTGGTGACGAAGAAATCGAGGCGCTGCAACGCACCTTCGCGAGTGGTTGCCCAGACATCAACTGGCACCGGCCAACGGTCAAGGCCGTCTTTCGGAGGTCGTTCTCGGTTCTCTTCGTCGTAGTTCCATTCACCGCCCGCGGGTGACTCGCCTTCCATCAGATAACTAGTGCGACGACGTTGCCAACGGTAGAAGTCCTCCATCTTGAACGACTTGCGGGTGCCCGCCCACTCGTCGAACTCGCTCGGGTGGCACAAGAACTGGTTGCTCTTCACGACTTCACAGTCGAGGCTCTTCACGAGTGAGCGCGCAGCAACGGAGTTTGGTTCCGTGACAATCAACCGGCTCGGTGAAAACTCAGCACGGTGCGCAGCAACCCCGTCTCGCATTGAGACGGCATGGCGATGGTCGACGATGAACCCTTCGCCACGTAGGTCGTCGGCAAACGCCTCAATGGCGCGTGTGATGAGTGAGATGCGTGCAGGGTGCCACGGTCTCGACTCGATCTTGTCGGTTGCCGTGATGAGCAACACCCTGTGGGCCGAGGGTGTCGCCTCGGCGAGTGCACCGATTGCACGATTCAACTGGTCGCCGAACACCCACACAGTGGCGAGCGCCGTCATGTCGCTGACGCTAGTGGTCTGTGATCTCGAACTCCGTCGCAAACGTCGCGCTTCCGACGACGCGTCGTTCGCCGCTTGATCCAACTCAGTCGATGCGAGTTGCGATCTCGGCGGCGAGTCTGGCGTTGTTCTCGGCGAGTGCAAGGTTTGCTCGCACCGCTTCGCCACTGGTTTCTTGGGCAATCTCTGCAAGCACAATCGGCGTAACGGCCGGACCAGAGACACCTTTGCGCTCTGCCTCCGAGAGTGCACGTTCGATTGCAGAGTTCATGACGTTTGCATCAATCGCTTCCGCTTCAGGCACTGGCGTGCACACAAGCATCCCGCCGCCAATGTTGAGGCGTACCGATGCAACACGTGCGAGTGCATCGAGGTCGTCGATGCGGTGTGCAAGACGTAGGCCGCTCGACACCACCGTGAACGCAGGGAATTCGCTGCACTGGTGTCCGATCACCGGCACACCGAGCGTTTCGAGCATCTCGAGCGTGCGCGGCAGATCGAGGAACGACTTTGCACCTGCCGACACCGTAACTACCGAGTGGCGGGCGAGTGCTGGCAAGTCGGCGCTCACGTCGCCGTGCAACTCGGCTCCACGGTGCACTCCACCAATGCCACCCGTAGCGAATACACGAATGCCCGCCGCTGCTGCGAGTGCCAACGAAGCCGACACCGTCGTCGCCCCGAACGACCAACGTTCACCAATCGCGACCGCGAGATCGCGCTCGGCGACCTTGCGCGCTGTACCGAGGATGCGTTCGTGTTCCGATTCTGCAAGACCTACTCGCGGTACGCCGTCGAGCACCGCGGTAATCGCCGGCACTGCACCGCATGCACGGATTACTGAGATGCACCGCTTGAGCGCTTCACCGTTCGCGGGTGAGGGCAGCCCGAGGTTGGAAAAGATCGTCGATTCCAATGCGACGACCGCTTTGTGGCTGGCGATGGCTGCGGCAACTTCTGGAGACAAGACGGGGGAGATCATTCGCCCTCCAGCGTGGCACCGGCCAGCTTCACCACGCGAGCCGCAAGGTTGCGACCGGCGGATACACATGCGTCAATCGATCGCTGTTCAGCGAATTGACCCAAGAATCCGGCGGCGAATGCATCGCCTGCACCAGTCGCGTCGACGACGCGCTCCACTGCCTGCACAGGGAATGTGGCTTCTTCTCCCTTGCCCGTAAAGACTCGAATTGGTCGTTCAGCATCTTTCACCACGACCAAGCTCGCACCACAGAGGTCGTCGACGCTTATGCCGGCTGCTTCTGCTTCTGCGCGGGTACAGAACAACACATCCGGGGTCGTTTGGTGCAGCAGTGCCCGCACGTTGGTGGCGCCGAGGTGTTCGATGAGTGCGACCGACGAGAGATCGAGCGAAACCACACGGTTTCGGACCTTCGCCGAAGCGACCGCCTGACGGGACGTCTCGGCGAGCGGCTCGTGCGAGAACGAATAGAGCGGGAGGTGCACCACATTCGTGCTCTCAAGCCACTCGTCGCGCCAGATGCTCAGTTCTGTCGCACTGCCTCGATCTGTGAGCATCGTGCGTGCGCCATCTGCAGTCGCGACGACGACGATTGATCCGGTACGCCCGCGGCGTTCGCCGCGCACGTCGACACCGTGTCGGGCGAGATCTGCGATGAGTGCGTCACCCAACGTGTCGCGCCCAACGCATCCGACGAATCGCGACGAGCCAGAGAGCTTCGCGGCGAAGTAGGAGACGTTGGCGGCACTACCGCCGCGACGCCGCGTGATGGTGGCGGGCGTGTCGGTGTCGCGCTGCACGTCGCCGTGCAGCTGCACGACGACGTCTTCGATCAAGTCACCGACCGCGCACAGCACGGTGGACTCGAATCAGACCGACAGTAGGTCGCGGGCGCCGGTGTCGCTCGACGGGTGGCGCAGCTTGCTCATAGCTCGCGCCTCAATTTGGCGGATGCGCTCGCGCGTGAGGTTGAACGCTTCGCCAACTTCTTCGAGCGTGCGCGGTTCGCCGCGGTCGAGACCGAAGCGCAGGGCAAGAATCTCTCGCTCGCGTTGGTCAAGCGGTGCGAGGAGACGGTTGATCTCTTCTGGCAACAGTGCCGTCGCCGCCACTTCAAACGGTGACTCGACCGAGCGATCTTCGACGACGTCGCCGAGTTCGGCATCGCCGTCTTCGCGCAGCGGTTCGCTCAACGAGAGCGGCTCATTGGCAAAGCGCAATGCCTCGGTGACCTTGTCTTCGGGCATCTCGACTTCGGCGGCGAGCTCGGCGAGTGTCGCTGGGCGACCGAACTTCAGCTCCAATCGCGAGCGTGCCTTCTGCAACCGGGCAAGCGTGTCGCCGGCGTGAACTGGGAGACGAATGGTGCGTCCAGTGTTGGCGATACCGCGGGTGATTGCCTGGCGGATCCACCACGTCGCGTAGGTGGAGAACTTGAAACCTTTGCGCCAGTCAAACTTCTCGACGGCGTGCATAAGGCCGAGGTTGCCTTCTTGGATGAGGTCGAGCAGCGGGAGACCAGACGCCTGGTATTTCTTGGCGATAGACACCACGAGTCGCAGGTTGGATTGCACGAACTGGCGCTCAGCGCGCGTGCCGACGCGGGCGATCTTGCGCAGTTCGCGCTTGCGCTGCGCACTCATGCGTGCGGAGTTTTCGAGCTGCTTCTCTGCAGCTTTGCCCTCTTCGATTTCTTTCGCGAGGCGGACTTCGTCGTCTTTGGTGAGGAGAACGTATTGGCCGATGTCGGTGAGATAGAGACGTACGAGATCTTCTTCGTCTCGATCGATGCGATCCTTGGCCATTATGTTCCCCCACCCATGTTTCGAACCGAATATGACACTCGCGCCCTTGTTGGGGCGCGAGCGCGCTCAACGATACCGACAGACTCCAAATCCACAACCTTGTGATTCGGGGATTTTCTTGACGGGCACTGCCGCCTTCCGGCCGTCGACAGCTCTTGCGTAACCGGCGCATGTTTGAGGCACGTTTGACGCGAGTTCGCCGATAAGGTTGTCGTTCTGGGCGTCACACTGTGACGAACCCGACGGGGCATCGTCGTGCACTCGCTTGCGGGACTCCTTATTATGAAGTCATGTCCAACCCCGTCCTGAACGAATCCACATTCGAAAAGATTCGCGAACGCCACGCCGGTGAACCGGGGTGGGCAGCCGCCGGCAGTTCATCAACGCAGGGCAACACCTGGGCCCCACCAATCACTGATGGACCCGTCTCCACGTACCACTCGGGCGTCATGACCGTCGGTGGCGCCGCGAGCGCCAGCCTGGTGCTCTTTGCCGTACTCCTTATCTCTGCGGCAGTCGGCTGGGTGGCCGTCGCCGAACCCCAGCCCGGTGTCCTTGCCTTCCCGCCGATGGCATTGGTCGGTGCGATCGTGGGCTTCGTCGCCGTCATCGTCACGATGTTCAAGCCGCTTTGGTCGCACATCCTGGGCCCGGTGTACGCCGTCGGTCAGGGTCTCTTCGTCGGCGCGATCTCAAAAATGTTCGACGCCGAATACTCGGGCATCGTGGTGCAGGCAGTGGGCACCACCCTCGCGGTGTTCGGTGTGATGCTCTTCCTCTACCGCACACGCGTGTTGCGAGTGACCGACAAGTTCCGCCGCATCGTCATCGGTGCCACACTCGGCGTGGCGGTGCTCTACCTCGTGTCGTTCGTGATCAGCCTGTTCGGTGCAAACGTTTCCTTCCTCTCGAGCAGCAGCGGTTTCGGCGTCCTCTTCAGCTTGTTCGTAGCCGGTCTCGCGGCGTTCAACCTCGCGCTCGACTTCGACTTCATCGAGCAAGGCGAGAAGATGGCGCTTCCGCGCCGCATGGAGTGGTTCGCCGCTCTCGGGTTGCTGGTCACGCTCGTGTGGCTCTACCTCGAGGTGCTGCGACTTCTCGCTAAGTTGCGCGATCGATAGACGAACTCAATCGATCATCGACACGAAGCGGGTCGACGACACGAGCGACGACCGCGACGCAACCTTGAACATCGACGTGCTCGGTGGCGGCGACTGGCTCGTCAAACATGCCGATGGGAAACATCGCTGCTGGTGGTGCGGCACCGATCCGCTGTACGTCGCATACCACGACGACGAGTGGGGTAGGCCAGTTCACGATGACGTTCGACTCTTTGAAAAGATTTGCCTTGAAGGCTTTCAGTCGGGCCTGAGCTGGATCACCATCTTGCGCAAGCGGGAGAATTTCCGCCGCGCCTTTGCTGGTTTCGAAGTCGAGAAGGTTGCAGCATTCACCGATCACGACGTCGCACGACTGTTGGTTGATGCCGGCATCGTGCGGCACCGTGGCAAGATCGAGTCGACCATCAACAATGCACGACGCTGCATCGAACTGGTCAACGAGTGTGGATCGCTTGACGCGTTCATATGGGGCTTCGTCGCCTCCGCTCCAGAGGGTGATCGGTCAAAGCCGCCTGGTATCCCAGCGCATACGCCGTCGTCGACTCGAATGTCGAAAGAACTCAAGCGTCGCGGTTGGTCATTCGTCGGGCCAACCACGATGTACGCCTTTATGCAGTCGGTTGGTGTCGTCAACGATCATGTCGACGGTTGTTTCGCGCGCTGAATGACGCTCGGCGCAACGATTCGCTGGGTACTTCAGCCGTTGGGTTTGTCGAGCCGTTCGAGCATTAGTTCAATCTCGGCGAGTTCGGCTTCGACTTGGTCGAGATCGAGCTGCTCGTCGTGCTGACTGTTCGTGTCGCTCATGACGTAACGAGCGTAGGCGGCTTCGTGCTCGATGACGCGCACCGCTAGCGTGACTCGCCATGCCTGCACAGTTCCCTGCCTTTGACGGTTCATCGCCCAAGCAACAGCGTTTCGCTGAGCCGCCAGAGATGGGCATCGACTCGGCCAAGCGCTACACCGCCACCATGAGTACCTCGCTCGGTGAAATTGTCATCGCGCTCGACGCCATCAGTGCCCCTCGCACGGTGAACAACTTCGTGTTCTTGGCCCTGCACCACTACTACGACGGCATCATCTTCCACCGCATCATCAAGAACTTCGTCTGCCAAGGCGGTGACCCAGAGGGTTCTGGTCGTGGCGGCCCCGGCTACCGGTTCGGCGACGAGTTACCCAAGCCCAATCAGTACAAAGTCGGTTCGTTGGCCATGGCGAACGCCGGCCCCAACACCAACGGTTCGCAATTCTTCATCATCAGCGGCCCCGACGGTTGCCGCCTCCCACCGCAGTATTCACTCTTCGGTCAAGTGGTGAAGGGTCTCGACGTCGTTGAGAAGATGCAGAACGTGCCGACCGGCATGGGTGACCGCCCGAAGACCGACGTCGTCATCAACTCGGTCACCATCACCGTCGCCGAGTAACTCATCTCGATGCCCAAGCGGCTCGACGGATTGTCCGTCGTCGATGCCCGCCGACTCGCATTGACCGCGCAAGGTTTTGGCATCGCGCGCACTCGAACTACGTCGTCGACCAGTGACGCACTTGCCGTCATCAAGAAACTCGGTGTCGTGCAGATTGACTCCGTCAACGTGCTCGTGCGCAGCCAGGAGCTGCCGCTCTTTGCCCGACTCGGCGATCACGATCGTGCCGCGATTCCAAAAGCCACGGCGCGAGGGAGTCTCTTTGAATACTGGGGCCACGAGGCCGCGCACCTTCCCGTTGACCTGCAGCCATTGTTCCGCTGGAAGATGGACGCTGCGCGCACTGGCAAGGCAAAACACTGGGGCCTCACGAGTTTCTACGAAGACAACAAGTCGTACGTCAACCGGGTGCTGAAGCACGTTGAGCAAAACGGCCCAGTCACCGCTCGTTCGCTCAGCACGCGTACCGAGAAAAAAGGCACCTGGTGGGATTGGGACGAAGCGAAAACCGCCCTCGAATACTTGTTCTTGACGGGCCAACTGATGTCGCGTGGGCGTGGCACCGATTTCGCCCGTATCTACGACACTCCCGAGCGTGTGCTGCCGTCACGCGTGCTGAATGCACCGACGCCAAGCGAGCACGACGCAAGAAAACGGTTGCTGGTTCGCTCTGCAGTCGCACTCGGTGTTGCAACAGCAGGTGATCTCGCGGACTACTACCGCCAACGTCCCGCCATCGCGAAACCGCTGATCGCCGAACTCACCGAGGAAGGTGTCATTCGTGAAGTGGTCGTCGACGGCTGGAAGGAGAAGGCGTACGTGCATCGCGATGCGACCATTCCAAAACAAATTCGCGCTACTGCGTTGCTGTCACCCTTCGACTCGCTCGTCTGGTGCAGGCCGAGAAACGAGCGGCTCTTTGATTTTCACTACCGAATCGAGATCTACACGCCCAAGCCCAAGCGACGATTCGGCTACTACGTCTTGCCGGTGTTGTGCGGAGAGTCGTTGGTCGGCCGTCTCGACATGAAAGCCGATCGCGCCAGCAGCACGCTGCTCGTCGAAGCTGCTTACCTCGAACGTGGGGTCTCTGCACGATCAGTGACGGCACCAGTGGCGCGAGAACTGCAATCGATGGCTGCATGGCTTGGGCTTGAGCAAGTGAAGGTCGGCTCGCGGGGCGATTTCGCGCGTCCGCTGCGCATAGCGTTGCACAGGTGACTCCGCTCATCGCTGTCGCCGGTCGCACCGGAGCCCCGAGCAAGGTGTCGCGCGATGAGGTTGCGTTCGCTGGCAAGAGGTATCTCCATTCGTTGCTTCGAGCAGGTGGTGAACCAGTCGTCATTGCCCCGCAGCAGTTTGTCAACGACGATGCGAACGAACTCATGTCGCGCTTCGACGCACTCCTCTTAATGGGCGGTCCTGACGTCGACCCGTCGCTCTATGGCCAAAAGGCTTCGCCCCAGGTGTACGGAGTCTCACCCCAGCAAGACCGCTTCGAGGGTGCCCTCCTGAAGGCGGCCATCGCCAACGAGATTCCTGTGCTTGCCGTCTGTCGCGGTATGCAGCTCACCAACGTGGTGCTCGGCGGCACGCTCGTGCAGCACCTCGGCGATCTCCCGAATGCTTCGTCACTCGTTGGGCATGCTCCGGGAGAGTTTCCAGTCGGCGCAGAATTCGTGTTGCACGACGTGGAGTTGGAACAAGGCTGCTTTCTCGCGCGAGCCACCGGTACCACGCGAGTGCGCGGTGCTTCGTTCCATCATCAAGGCATCGATGTGCTCGCCCCTGGTTTCAAGGCGGTGGGCCAAGCCCCCGACGGACTGCTCGAGGCAATCGAACACGAGGAGCACCGCATCGTCGGCGTTCAGTGGCACCCGGAAGACACGTCTGCCGATGACCCGCAGCAACAAGGCATCTACGACGCCTTCGTTGCGTTGGTACGCGACTAGCGCTCGTTGAGTTGGTGCGTAGCTAACGGCGCGGCATCGCCCAGCGCACCGCTCGCGTGATCGCGTCGCCCAGCGGTCGCAAGGCAAGACGTTCTGTGACTGGCAGGTAGGGCAGTTGAAGGTGGCTTCGTGACCACCGCGGCAGTGTCGAAATGGTCGCAGCCACCAACAACGAATATGCCGCGCGTGCCACCGGCGGCAACGGTGGTTCAAGCAGCAGGTAGCGCATCGCATCACGCGACTCCTTCGTGCCGCGCACCTCGCCTCGGTACGACGCGATCTGGTCGCGCAGTGCGCGCGTTGACTCTGGCGGGGCGGGCACGCCGAGCTTTCGAGCGATGAGTGCGGCATCCTTCACATATCCGTCGCAACCCGCTTCATCAAGCGGGAACTCCCCGAAGCGCTGGTGCGCGACGAGGAAACTGTCGATCTCGATGATGTGCACCCAGCGCAACAAGTGGGGGTCGCGTGCGGAGTAGGGCCGGCCGTCACTCGCCACGCCGTTCACCCGTTCATGCACACGATTCACTGTGTCGACTGCGCGTTGCGCCTCGGTCGCTGGGCCGAACGATGTAGCGGCAAGAAAGTCGGCAGTGCGCTGCAACCGCCCCCACGGATCATTGCGGTAGTCGGAGTGTTGCGCGACTCCCGCCATTGCGAGCGGGTGCAGAGATTGCACGAGCAATGCACGAAGCCCGCCGATGAACATCGAGGCATCTGCATGAACACGTCGAATTGGTCGCTCCTCGCTGAACCAGCGTGGTGCAGTCGGTTCCATCAGTTGCATCATTCGTGTCTCGCCATCGGGGCCTGCGACTCGATCTCGGAGAGCCTTGGCGAGACTCTCGCGCACGGCAGCAACCGCATCGTCGACGGCTGCGTGTGACAACTTCACACCTTCATCGTGCCATCATGCGACGACAATGCGACTCGGGATTACTGAGGCCGTCGGTACTCTGGAAGAAATGACCGCATCGGGTGACACAAATACGGCCATGCCGCGCTGGGTGCCGCGCGCAATCGTGCTGTTCTGGCTGGGGTTTCTTGGCACAGTTCTCGTACAGGAACTATGGGACCGCCTCTTTGGATTCCTACTCCTCCTTATCATCGCGTTGTTCATTGCACTTGCCATCGAGCCAGGTACCAACCGATTGGCACGACGAGGGATGAAGCGCGGCGTGGCGACCGGGCTCATCCTTGCCACCGTCGCTGTCATTGCAGCGTTGTTCGTCGGGGTGATGGGTGCACTGGTCGCCGATCAAGCATCAGAACTCTCCGACAATCGCGACCAGTACGTGGTCGACGTCGTCGACTTCTTGAACGACACGTTCGGCACCGAACTCGATTCGGCTGAGGTTTTGGACTCGATTGACGACCCCAATGGCCCCGTGCGGGAGTTCCTCAACTCGCAGGCTGATCGCGCAGTGCAACTTGGCGTCTCGGCGTTCAGCACGCTCTTCCAGGTGTTCTCCATCTTGTTGTTCACGTTTTATTTCGCCGCTGACGGCCCGCGCCTTCGCCGCACAATTTGCAGCTGGTTGCGTCCACAACGCCAGCGTGTGGTGCTCGACGTCTGGGAACTAGCGGTTGAAAAAACCGGTGGCTATCTTTCGTCCCGCGCCATCTTGGCTGTGGTGTCGTCGTTCCTGCACTGGATTGCATTCCAAGCCATCGGCACACCAGCACCGATTGCACTCGCTTTGTGGGTTGGCGTCGTATCGCAGTTCCTGCCGGTCATCGGCATCTACGTCGCCGGTGCACTGCCGCTCCTGCTCACCGTGATTGACTCGCCGCTCAAAGCACTGTTCGTTCTGGGATTCATCGTGATCTACCAACAGATCGAGAACTTCCTCATCGCCCCGAAAATCACCGCACAAAAGATGCAGCTCCACGCTGGTGTCGCCTTTGCATCAGCAATCATTGGCGGTGCAGTGCTCGGGCCGACGGGGGCCATTCTCGGCCTCCCTGCAGCTGCCGTCATTCAAGGTGTTCTCAGTTCGGTTGGTGAACGATACGAAGTCGTCGAGTCGGGGGAGAGTGACGGCGAATGAGGCGTCGCACCATCTTGGCTGTCGCCATCTGTGCTGCGCTCGCAGTCGGCGCTCCTGCTCTCGCCACACAAGACACAGGCAGCGAGACAACATCCGCAGGCGGAGTCGACGTCTCGCCGTTGCCTTCGATTGCGCCGAACGTTACCGAGTCTCGACGCTTTGCTCCTGAGTTGCCGCGCAAGACAGGCGAAGGACGCCGCGTCGTCTACAGCAACTCGCTGCAGTGGGTGTGGGTCGTCGACAAGAACGACGAAGTGATTCGCTCGATGCCAGTCTCCGGAAGGCGCGGCGTGCCAGCCCCAGGCACTTATAAGGTGACGACCCAGTCGGCCTGGTCATTCAGCCTCGATTTCGAGGGTGTGAACTTTCGTTGGATGACTCGCTTTGCGTTCGGCCCGGAGGGCGGCAACATCGGGTTCCACGAAATTCCGCGCAAGAACGGCCGACCGATGCAGACAGAGTCGCAACTCGGTTCATTCGCAGGTTCGGGCTGTGTGCGCATGGCAACCGATGACGTGAAGTTCATCTACCGATGGGCGAAACCCGGCACGACCGTCGTCGTCACCAAGTAGT
>JBMTYA010000042.1:0-10767 GCA_049454015.1 Ilumatobacteraceae bacterium
TCGCGCATATAAATGTTGTCGTAGTTGAACTTGCGAAATGCTGCGAGAGCGTCGGCAGTTTCGCCAGTCATGCCGATGCGTCCAGATACACGCGCGGCTTCGATCATCGCGCTGATGAACGCGCGCAACTGCTCGCTGCGCGAAATACCGCATCGAGCGCGCACCGCAGCGGGCAAGTGATCGGGGTCGACGAGACCGGTCGATACGGCATCTTCGAAGTCGTGACACACGTACGCGATGCGGTCGGCCCACGACACCACTTCGCCCTCGGGTGTGGCTGGGGCAGGCCTCGACCACGAGTGATTGCGGATGCCATCCAAGGTTTCTTTGCAGAGATTGAGTGAAACGAGCGCAACATCGGCGCCCCATACGGCATGGTCGTAGCCCCCCTCAACGTAGGGCGACAACGCGTCTTCGCTGGCGTGGCCGCCTGGGCCATGACCGCAGTCGTGGCCCAGGGCGATGGCCTCAGTGAGTGCGACATTGAGCCCGAGTGCTCTCGAGATTGATACGGCAACTTGTGCAACTTCGAGTGCGTGAGTGAGGCGGGTTCGCTGGTGATCCTCTGGGAAAACGAACACCTGTGTCTTGCCGGCAAGCCTGCGAAACGACGACGCGTGCAAAATGCGGTCGCGGTCGCGCTCAAAGCACGTGCGGAATGGATCGGCCTCCTCAGGTGTCTCACGATTGCCCGCACCAAACGAACGTGTTGCGAGTGGCGCGAGAAACTCGGCCTCGTGTGCTTCGCGCGCGTCACGGGGCACCACATCAATGCGGCCGGTGCCAGCCCACGAGTCCGCGTGTGCGAAGCGAATGCCGTTTTCGTCGGCATGCCCGCGCATGGTGGACGCCCACGATTCAGCGCGCGATGTCACGCCACAACGATAGGGAAAGGGTCGTCGCTTGTAGCGTGAACAGCCCCCACATCGGCAAGAGTCGTCAGCAGGAGTCCACCCAACATGAGCGGGTTTGTCGATGAAGCGCAACTCAACGTGCGCGGTGGCGACGGCGGAGCCGGTTGCGT
Organism: Ilumatobacteraceae bacterium; assembly: GCA_049454015.1. GTDB lineage: Bacteria > Actinomycetota > Acidimicrobiia > Acidimicrobiales > Ilumatobacteraceae > F1-60-MAGs027. The sequence continues at coordinate 1,025 of JBMTYA010000042.1, forward strand.
GAGTTTCCGCCGTGAAGGGCCTGTCGTGTACGGCGGCCCCAATGGTGGAGACGGTGGAGACGGTGGCGCAGTCTGGTTGATCGCCGACCACAACGTGGCTTCACTGGTCGCGTTTCGTGATCACCCGCATCGCCGCGGAGATGACGGCGTGTCGGGCATGGGCAAAGACCTCCACGGGCGACGCGGCAAAGACATGGAAGTCAAAGTTCCCGAAGGCACCATCGTGCGCGACTTGTACAGCGGCGAGATTCTCGCCGACCTGCGCACGCACGGAATGCGCTGGCAGGCGATCCCAGGCGGGCAAGGCGGTCGTGGCAACGCACGGTTTCTCACCAACAAGCGTCGCGCGCCGAAATTCGCCGAACAAGGTGAGCATGGCCCTGAGCGTTGGTTGAAGCTCGAGCTGAAACTCATGGCCGACGTCGCGCTCGTCGGCTTCCCGAATGCGGGCAAAAGCACGTTCATCTCGTCGGTGTCTGCTGCAAAGCCCAAGATTGCCAATTACCCATTCACCACGCTCGAACCGCATCTTGGCGTGGTGCGCATCGACGCTGAAACCGAATTCGTCATCGCCGACATCCCGGGGCTCATCGAAGGGGCAAGCGAGGGTCGCGGGCTCGGGCATCAGTTTTTGCGCCACATCGAGCGGGCGAGAGTGCTGTGCATCCTGGCCGACCTCGTGTCGATGGAAGGCATCTCACCTGAAGAGCAAGTTGAGGTGCTCTTGCGTGAGCTGCAGGCGTATAGACCAGAGCTGCTCGAGCGCCCGAGACTCATCGTCGGCACGAAGCTTGACTCCGTCGACCCCGAAACAAAGGAAACATGGGAAGCTGCCGGTCACCGCAGTATCAGCTCCGTTACGGGTGCAGGTGTGCGCGAAGTGCTCGGGGCGCTCGCGGTGTTGGTGCAAGAAGCGCGCAGCGTGCCCGTCGTGGACGACACCGAAATCACCTTGCGTCCTGAACCAGAAGGCACACGAGTGGAGAAGCTCGGCGACAACGAATTCCGACTACATGGTCGCTCCGTCGAGCGGGCAGTGGCGTTGAGCGACCTCACGTCGCCGGACGCCCTCAACTACATCGATGACCGATTGTCTGGGCTCGGTGTGCCGCGGCTGCTCGCGCGCGCAGGAGCAAAAGAGGGTGCGACAATCCACATCAAAGAATTCAGTTTTGAATACACGCCGGAGATCGGATGAGAGTCGTCGCCAAAATCGGCACGTCGTCGATTACCGACGCGAGCGGAGCCATCGATCAATCGATGGTGCAGTCGCTATGTGAGCAGGTGGCATCGCTGAGACAAGCCGGACACGAGGTCATCGTCGTGTCGAGTGGTGCGGTCGCCGGAGGTGTCGCTGCACTCGGCATGACTGAGCGCCCGAGCGACACGCTCACTCTCCAAGCTCTTTCTGCCGTCGGTCAGAGCCGATTGATGAGCGTCTACAACGCGGCACTTGAGGCACGCGGCTTGGTGGGTGCACAAGTGTTGTTGGTGCCCAACGACTTCGTCGACCGCAACCAATATCTGCATGCTCGCGAAACCCTGCTCAGGCTGCTCAGCCTCGGATGCGTGCCGATCATTAACGAGAACGACGCAATCGCCAGCGACGAGATTCGCTACGGCGACAATGATCGTATCGCTGCACTTGTTGCGCACAGCGTGAGTGCTGATGTGCTCGTGCTGCTCACCGACATCGACGGTCTCTACACGTCCGACCCGCAACGTGATGACTCCGCGACTCTTGTCGAACGAGTTGAAGCCGACGACGAACTCCTCAGCGTGCGGGCCGGAGTGTCGGCAGGCGAGCGCGGCAGCGGGGGAATGGCTTCCAAGCTCGCGGCGGCGCGCATCGCGAGTTGGTCTGGCGTGCGCACAGTGATTGCCAGGGCCCGTCGCGAGCAAGTGCTCGTGGACGCCGTGAACGAATCGTCGAGCGTTGGCACAACCTTTACTGCCCATGACCGTCGACTCACCGCCAGAAAGCTCTGGATCGCCTTCGCCGCTCAGGCGTGCGGCACCGTGATTGTCGACGACGGCGCTCGCGTTGCCCTTACTTCACGCGGGGTTTCGCTTCTGCACGCGGGTGTGGCGGAGGTGCGCGGCGACTTTGATGCGGGTGACACTGTCGAGGTGGCCTCGCTGTCAGGCGAGGTCTTCGCCAGGGGTTTGGCCGGGGTCAGTGCAGTGCAAGCACGCGCGGGTGCAGGCAAGAAGTCGAGCGAGCTCCTCGACGGCGTGAGCCACGAAGTCGTTCATCGCGACGACCTGATTGTCTTTTAGCGCCGTAGTAGCGCGACAAGCCCAGGCGTGCCACGTGCGCGCCGCAACACCGACACCGCCACGACGGCCGACACCAAGTATGCGATGGCGAACGCGATCCCCAGCCCGTGTACGCCGTAGCGGTCGACCAGTACTAATGCGAGCACGATGTTCAGAACATTCTCGAACAAGTTGATGAAGAACGGCGTTCGTGTGTCACCGTAGCTGTAGAAACCGCGCAGTACGAAGAGATACAGCGAGAAACCGACGAGACCAAGACTGAGGCCAGCGAGTGCCTCGGCAGTGAGTGCGACGGCGTCGTCGCTAAAAGCACCCCATCCGAGCACGATGTGCACGATGGGCTCGGCAAACGCGAACAACACGATGCTGCATGGCAGGGTGAGCGCGACGGTCATTCGGGCGCTGGCGGCGAAACGCGCAGAGAATGCGGTGACATCACCGCCTGCTGCCGCCCGCGCCAAGATCGGCGCAGTCGTCGTTGCAATCGTGACTGCAAGCAGACCATGCGGAAGTTGGAAGATCGTCATCGCCTTCGCGTAGGCGTCAAGCTGACCGGATCCGGGTTCGGCGAGGTTCTTCACCACGACGAGGGCGACTTGATTTGCCGCGATGTATCCAACAGCCCATCCCGACAATGAGAGCAGTTGACGCACGGCCGGGTGACTGAAGTGCACGGCTGGTGCGGGCACTGCACCAAATCGGACTCCGACAGCCAGTACAACGAGCGCCATCGCGGCGATTCCGGCCGTGGGGCCGGCCGAGAACAACCAGAACATCTGCGAACCGACTGGTGCGTCAGCCAAGCCGACCACACCACCGGAGTGCGTCTGCCAGATGGTTGCCAACGCTCCGATAGCAATCAGATTCGACGCCACTGGCGCCCACGCAGCGGCCACGAAGCGGTCATTCGCGTTCAGCATCGCGGAGACCAGCGCATTGAGCGCATAGAAGAAAATTTGAATGAGAAACACCCTTGTGAGCGCCCCGCCGAGATGGTGAAATTCGGCAGTGTCAACGGCGGGAGATAGCGAATACAGCCGGAAGATCCACGGCGCCAGCAAGACGGCGGCGATTGTGATCAGAACCGAACCAACGAGCGACACACCAAATACCGCCGCGGTGGCCCCACGGTCGTTGCGCTGGCGAAACTGGCTGAAGAGCGGCACCAGTGCGGCGGTGAGAGTACCCCCGAGCAGTAGTTCGTACACCACATTGGGCGCGTTGTTGCCGATGTCGAATGCATCCGCCAATGCGGTCTGGCCAATTACTGCTGCGAACACCACCACGCGGGCCAGCCCCGTCAATCGAGAGGCAAGCGTGCCGCTTGCGACACCAAGATTGCTCGCGAATAGCGAGCGATCAGCCATTAAGGAGGCCGTCGAAGAGCAGCTCGTCAATCAGTTCATCCACGAGCACCATCCACGCATCGCGCGAGTGATTAGTTTCGTTGCCTTCAATCTCAGCCACGATTCGTCCGAACGTGACTGCCTGAATCATCTGTGCGACGGTACGAGGCGGATGCTTAAGGCGTATGAGTCCACGTTCTTGTGTAGAGACGAGCAGCAGCGTGAATCGATCGGTAAGAGCAGTCTGTGCTTTTGCCAGTGCCTCGCCAAACTCTGGTCGGCCACGGGTGCCGGCGATGATGACCGCACGATCGAGTCTGTGCTTGAAGCGTTCACCGCTCGCAACGAATGCTGTAGCTGCGCGCAGTGCATCACGTGCAGTTTGAGGACTATTCACTCGAGTGAGGAGAACTTCAAGGCCGGAGATGCTCTCGACCACAATTCCCTCAAATCGCTTGCCGTACGCGGCAGCCAACAGACCGTCGCGGTCACCGAAGTGCAGGTAAATCGAACTTTTGGAGATGTTCGTGCGCTCCATGAGGTGTTCAAGGCGAAAGCCAGTTTCACCGTGCTGTTCCAGTAGCTCGATGGTGATCTGCACAATTTCATCAATGTTCGGCGTACGTCGCGGTGCGCGCTTGCGAACGGTTGGCTTCTGCGGCTTCGTGGTGCCCCTGCGACTCTTGCTCGCCACGGCTCTCAGGCTATTCGCAACGACGAGTAGCCTTGCGCAAGTGACCACACCGACAAAGGCGAGTTCGACCGCCGCATTCGCCTCCGTCGAACAGGTTCGCAGCGGCCTGAAGGGCATCAACTACCTCGCCGACGATGGCATCGCCGGCGTGGTGTATCTCGCTCAGCGACTCGGCAAGCCAGTGCTCATCGAGGGCCCGGCAGGTACCGGAAAAACCCAGCTCGCAAAGAGCGTCGCCGAACTCACCGGGGCGCGACTCATTCGCTTGCAGTGCTACGAGGGCCTTGATGAGTCCAAGGCGCTGTACGAGTGGAACTACAAGAAGCAGCTCCTTCGCATCCAGGCCGACAAGAAGAGCGACTCGTGGACCTCAGTTCACGACGACATCTTCTCGAGCGAGTTCTTGTTGACGCGCCCGTTGCTTGAGGCAATTTCCGCGACCGATCCGGTGGTGCTGCTCATCGACGAAGTCGACAGAGTCGAAGTCGAAACTGAAGCCTTGTTGCTTGAAGTGTTGAGCGAATACCAGGTGTCCATCCCAGAGCTCGGCACCATTACCGCCAAGCAGATTCCGATGGTGTTCCTCACGTCAAACAACACACGTGAGCTCTCCGAGGCGCTGAAGCGCCGTTGTCTCTATCTGCACGTCGACTATCCAGACATGGAGCGCGAGAAAGAGATCGTGCTCGCCAAGGTGCCCGACATCAGCGCCAACCTGGCCGATCAAATTGCGCGCATCGTGCGCAGTATCCGCCAACTCGACCTGAAGAAGGCGCCGTCGGTCAGCGAAACGCTCGACTGGGCGCGCACGCTGATCCTGCTCGGTGTCGACCACATCGATGCACAGCAGGCAAAGGAAACGCTGCACGTGCTGCTCAAGTACCAGACCGACATCGCAAAGGCCGCCAAAGAACTGTCGGTTGACGAGTAGGCGGGGGCTCGCGCCGATGACGGTCGCCTCAACAAGGTCACGCTGATGCCCGTCGTTGATTTGATGGCAGGGTTCGTCGGGGAGCTGCGTCGCGCCGGCTTGCCCGTCAGCCTCACCGAAAACCTCGATGCGATGGAGGCAGTCAAGGTCATCCCGATCGAAGATCGAGATGCCTTCAAGTACGCACTTGGTGCCACACTCGTGAAGAACTCGTCACACTGGCGGGTGTTTGAGACCATCTTCGAGGTGTATTTCTCGTTGCGCGGTTCGCAATACAACATCGTCAACCCGACCGACGAGCAAGCCGACGAGTTCTGGCGTGACGAGCAGGATCAGTCGCAGCTTGGGCAGGGGGAGGGCCGCGGCGCTGGAGGCGGAGGCCTCGAGGCACTCACACCCGAGGAGCTCGCCAACATGCTGATGCGCGCGCTTATGCAGGGCGACCAGGCGATGATGCGCGCACTCGCGCGACAGTCTGTTGCGCGTTTTGCCGGAATGGAGCCAGGTCGCCCGGTTGGTGGCACGTATTACCTATATCGCACCTTGCGCAATCTTGATCTCGACAACATGCTCGCCAAGTTGATGGAAGCGAATCAACAAACGTCCGAGCGGGACATGTCGAATCTTGAGCAGAGACTCGCAAAAGATGAGTACGAGCAGCGAATCGAACAATTCAAGAAGGAAGTCGAAGCAGAGATTCGTCGTCGCCTCGTCGCCGATCGCGGTGCTGAAGCGATGGCAAAAACGCTTCGCAAGCCGCTGCCCGAAGACGTGGAATTCATGCATGCCAGCCGCGAAGAGATGCAAGGGCTGAAAAAGGCACTCTTTCCGCTCACGCGCAAACTTGCGGCAAGACTCGCGCGAAAGCGCCGTCATGGGAGGCGCGGGCCGCTCGACTTCCGCAACACCGTGCGACACTCGCTGAGCTACGGCGGCGTGCCGGCTGAACCGAAATTCAAGTACCCACGCCCGGCAAAACCCGAGTTGATGGTGGTCGCCGATATCTCTGGCAGTGTCGCTGCATTTGCGCGTTTCACGCTGATGCTCGTGTATGCGATTCAGAGCCAGTTCAGCAAAGTTCGATCATTTGTCTTCATCGACGGCATTGACGAAGTGACGAAACACTTCAAAGCGACTGAAGACATTCAAGAAGCCATCCACAAAGTGAACACCGAGGCCGACGTCGTGTGGGTGGACGGCCACAGCGACTACGGCCACGCTTTCGAAGTGTTCTGGGAGCGCTATGGCAAAGACGTGAACCCGAAGACCACCATCCTGTTGCTGGGCGACGCGCGCAACAACTACCACGCGTCACAGAGCTGGGTAGTTAAAGAGATGCGCAAGCACGCGCGACATGTGTACTGGTTGAACCCCGAGCCGCGCTCGTATTGGAACACTGATGACTCCATCGTCGGCGAATACGGCGGCCACACCGACGGCGTCTACGAGTGCCGCAATCTCCGCCAACTCGAAGGCTTTGTCGAAAAACTCGTATGAACCACACCCGAGCGGTGCCCAACCGAGCATGAACGACACCCGCGTGGTGCTCGTGCGCCACGGCGAATCCTTCGCCACCGTCGAGCGATTCATCGGCGGTCCACGCTCATGCCGTGGCCTCACCAATCACGGGAAACAGCAAGCAAAAGCGTTGGGGGAGCGTCTCGCCCGCACTAACGAACTCTCCGTCGATGCAGTGATCTCTTCTGGGTATCTGCGTGCCCGGCAGACTGCTGAGATTTTTGCGCCACTCATCGGTCACCACCAACTGGAGATTCGCGAAGGCTTCGGGGAGCATGACCCGGGCCCCGATTGCGACGGAATGACATATGACGACTTCGTCGCGCGACACGGGCGCCCCGACTTCAACGGCGACCCGAATGCCGTCATGTTCCCTGGTGGCGAGACGCTCGCACAGTTTCACGACCGCGTGATTGCTGCATTCCGTGAACTCGAGCGCGACTACCGCGGCAAGACCGTCATCGTCACCTGCCATGGCGGCACCATCGACGGATTGTTGCGACACTGCCTCCAGTCACCCTCAACCGGACGATTCGAAGTGTTTACGAAGAACTGTTCGATTACCGAGCTGATACGCCCGCGTGAGAACATTTGGCGACTCATTCGATACAACGATCATGCGCATCTTTCGACGGTGGAACCCAAGACGACATCATCGTGACAATGCCGGGTGACGCGAGTCTCGACCGTAGCGGCGTCGTCGAAGTAGCGGTCGTCGGTGCAGGGCCGGCTGGGCTTGCTCTGGCCCGTGAACTGCGTACTCGCAAGATCGATACCACTGTCATATCGCCCGATGCCGTGTGGCACGCCACGTATGGCGCATGGCGGGATGACGTTGCAGCCTGCGACCTCGGCGCACCGCTCGACTCACTCGTGCGCGGTGCGTGGCCAATCGTGCGCGTCGTCGGGGCACGCGAACACCGCCTAGAGCGGCCATACGTGGTGTTCGACAACCAGCGACTCAGGTCTTCGCTCGGTGCGGGTGTCGCAATGATCAACGACACGGTGCTCGGCGCCAGTCACGACTTGCACTCAACAATGCTTCCTCTCGCATCTGGTGGCACGATTACTGCACGGCTTGTCATAGATGCGACAGGTTCTGGCGTGCTACTCGCACATCGTGGCAGTGCGACGGCGAGAGGCTCCGCATCACAGAACCCATCGGCGGGTGGGGCACAGACCAGTGGGGCGCAGACTGCGTACGGTCTCGTCGTGCGCGACGCTGCACTCGTGGAACCAGGTGTCTTCACGTTGATGGACTGGCGCCCACCAATAGTAAGCAGCGGAACGTTCTTCTATGGGGCACGATTCAACGACGGTGGAGAACTCGTCGAAGAAACTTCGTTGTACTCGCAGCCACCGCGCGACGTTAACGAGCTTCGCGAACTTCTGGCTTCACGACTCGGACGCGACTTCACAAGCCAAGCGCAATCCGTCGAACACGTTCACATCCCGATGGGGCTAGCCCTGCCGTCGCGCTCCACTGGTGTGGTGGGGTTTGGTGCTGCTGCTGGATACGTGCATCCTGTGACGGGTTATTCAGTTGCGGGTTCGCTGCGCGCTGCGCCACGAGTGGCCGAGGCAATTGCTGCAGCACTACGAGACGGTAGGCAAGGCGCTGCTCTCTCGACGGCCGCATGGCAAGCGGTGTGGCCCAAACACCTCTTGCGAACACGGGCGTGGCACCAAGCCGGCCTCAGCGCACTTCGCGGCCTTCCAAGAGAACGTGTCGGTGAATTCTTTGACGAGTTTTTCTCGTTGCCCGTCGAGTTGTGGTCGGGTTATCTCCGTATTGATACGGAGCCAAGCCTCGTTCGTCGCGCCATGTTCGAATTGTTCGCACGCTCGGCGTGGGCGCTTCGTCTCAGGCTGGCGGCGTCGCCCGGCGCGCTGCTGCGAGCGCTCGTCGCACGATGAAACCCCAAGCCACGATCGCACAGGCGGAAAAAACGAACCACTGCACCACGTAGGACAAATGTGGTCCGAGCGTGAGGGTCGGCTCGGCGATGCGAGACAGAATCGGCGCATCGGCTGGCTCGCTTTGCAGCAAATCGATGTACACGGGAACGACGGCACCAGGCAGTTGTTGCGCGATGCGATCGAGGTCGATTCGTTGCACTTCACGTAGTTCGCCGATGGCCGGATCGCTCAGCTCACCGCGCTTGCGTTCTTGACTGGCACGCACGCGTCCGACGACGCTGACACGGCCTGATGGTGGGGGAGGAACCGCTTCGGACAGGGGAATGAATCCCCGATTCACGATCAGAATGCGTCCATCGTCAAGCTGCAGCGCGCCGAGGGGGTCAACACCGGCTCTGCCGTCTTGTGACAGGTTCACCAGCAACAGATCTTCGTCGGGTAGGTAGTTGCCAGTGGCGGAGAGCAGATACCACTCGAGGTCTTTGCCTTCTTCGGTGCCGGACCCCACATTGCCGTCGCTGAGCGCGAGCAGTTCATCCACGCCCCGCGGTGGCTCAAGAGAGCGCGACCTCACGGCGTCGTTAAATGTCACACGCTCGTCGTGACGACGCAACTGCCAGAAGGCGAGGTTCACCATCACGACCACCAGCAGAATGGTGAAGGTATGAAGGGCGATCATCTTGGGTGACCACAGCACACGCGACACGATGTCCGCAACGCTAACGACGCCGGTGCTTGTGTTCGACGGCGAGTGCACCTTCTGCCGGTCGTGTGTTCGTTTCGCCGAGCGAATCAAGAAGCGCAACTTCACGAGCGTGGCTTACCAAGACGTCAATCTCTCGGAGTTGGGCTTACGACTCGAGGAATGCACACAAGCAGTGCAATGGGTAGAAGCCGACAAGTCGCATGTCGCCGCGCACGAAGCGGTCGCTGCGGTGTTGAGTTCGGCGCGATTCCCCTGGCCGATTGTCGGCCGCATCATGATGTGGCCGGGCGTGAGAAGTATCGCAGCTCTCGTGTATCGGCGCGTGGCGCGACAGCGCCAGTGCATCGT
>JBMTYA010000043.1:0-10419 GCA_049454015.1 Ilumatobacteraceae bacterium
GAGTTTGCTGATGTCGCAGACCTTGAGCGCATCGCACGCACGATTCTTGGCGCGTAGTCGCCTCTCCGGACGTCGAGACCTCCACCCTCAAGGAGTACTTGAGACGAACCCTCTTGTAGAGGGTGTCCCCAGCCTGTGGAAAACGTTGGGGAAAGGGCTGGGGATGGCGTGGGGAAGCCCCGGCCAGCCCCGTGAGCGGTGGTTAGCCGAGGTGACCGGCGAGATCGGCAAGCAATGCAGCTTTGCCACGAGCTCCGACAAGACGCTGCACTTCGGCACCGTTCTTGAACACGATCATCGTCGGAATGCTCATCACGTTGAAGCGCATGGCGATGTCGCCGTGGTCGTCAACGTTCAGCTTGGCGACGGTGAGTGCCCCCGCTTTCTCGGTCGCGATCTCACGGATGACTGGGTCAATCTGCTTGCACGGCCCGCACCATTCAGCCCAGAAGTCGACGAGAACCGGGGTGTTCGACGAGCGAATCGTCTCGTCGAAGTTTGCAGTGGTGAGAGTAACGACGTTGGCGGCCATGCCCGACACGCTACTTGCTGGCTGTTGCGTGCTGGTGCTCGAGCCACCGTTCGGCGTCAATTGCAGCCATGCATCCTGAGCCTGCGGCGGTGATGGCCTGACGATACGTGTGGTCTTGCACATCGCCGCACGCAAACACACCAGACACGTTGGTGCGCGATGAACCTGGTTGCGTGACGAGATAGCCCGTCTCGTCCATGTCGAGCACGCCACCGAACAAGTCGGTGTTCGGTCGGTGACCGATGGCAACGAACAGGCCGCTCAACGCGATGGTTTCTTTGGCGCCGGTCACGGTGTCGGTGACTTCGATCGATTCAAGTTTCTTGTCACCGTTCAGCTTGGTGACCTGCGAGTTCCAGCGCACAGAGATCTTTGGGTTGTTGAACGCGCGCTCCTGCATGATTTTGGAAGCGCGGAATTTGTCGCGACGGTGAATGATGGTGACCTTGGTGGCGAACTTTGTGAGGAACGACGCCTCTTCAATCGCGGAGTCACCGCCGCCGACCACTGCGATCTCTTGACCACGGAAGAAGAACCCGTCGCACGTCGCGCACGTCGACACACCATGGCCGATGAGTGCGGTTTCGTTGGGCAAGCCGAGCATCAACGACCGCGCGCCAGTGCTTACGATGACGGCATCGGCTGAGAACTCGTCCTCGCGCACCCACACGCGGTGCGGGCGGCCAGAAAAGTCGATTTTTGTGGCTTTTTCGGTGAGAAACTCAGCTCCAAAACGGGCGGCTTGGTCACGCATGCGCTGCATGAGTTCGGGGCCCTGCACGCCCTCGGGGAAGCCGGGGAAGTTCTCCACTTCGGTGGTGAGCATCAACTGACCGCCTGGCTGATCGGACGTCGACGACGGTTCACCCTCGATGACGAGTGGCGCGAGCGAGGCGCGTGCGGCGTAGACCGCTGCGGTGAGACCGGCCGGACCCGAGCCGATGATGATGACTTTTCGGTGCGGGTGCGTGGCCATAGGAGTCCTGTCTCTTAGTCGGTTAACGGTTGTCGGTGTCGCCCGATGAATGGCGTGCCCTCATGAGAAGGGCCCCGACGAGAATAAACGAACCGCCGACCACGAAGTACGAGGCCCACACTGCGCGACGTTCGCTGAGGAACAGCTCGAACACTTCTTGGGTTCCACGCACGAGTGCGATGAGCGCAACCACCACGAGCGAGACGGCCACGACGGCGACGATCGAGCCAAACACGATGCCGCGGGTGACTGCAACGACGGGTTTGGTGGTGCGGTCGCGCACGGCGCCAACCACACGGTCGATGAAGTCGACAGTTTTCTTCGGGAACTCCGGGTCGCTCAGCGGGTTACCGGCCACGTCGTCAGGCTAACGCTGACGAGTTTCACGCAGGGACGAACGCGACCTCGTTGATGCGACCTTGGAACGGGTTGTTCGTACTGCACGCGGAACTCTTGCCGATCTCCGTCATCACGATGAGAAGGTGTGTGACCGGCGAGGTGATGGAGAACTTCACGATCTCACCACGTGTGCGGTATTCCTTACTAATTGGTGCACCCCAGCCGTCGAAGCCCGACGGTGGCGTGCCGTTGGCTCCGTAGATTTCTGCACCCCATGGGCCGTTGGCGAAGTTCACCCGCAAGAGCCCGGTGCCTGCACCCGTGAGCGTGACGAGCACACCGACTCGTTCTTTGGAACCAAAGAATTTGTCGGCGTAGCACGAGGTGGCCCACGCACTCTGCGGGTTCTTGTCGACGAGGAGACCGATGATCTCTTCGTTCTCCACGCCGTCGTCACCGTTCGGGTCGAAGGAGTTGATCGTTGCAATCGTTGCAGGGCCAGAAACCACTGGCTCTACGGCAGCCGGCAACGACTCCTCGGGGATGACGACGTTCTCGGGGTCGTTGGTACGCACGACTGCGACGATGACAAGAGCCGTCAATACCACGGTGGCGAGAAGTAGTCGCGCAGTCGTCGTGCGCATCATGCCACCGATGCCTGCGAGCAGGTTGCGTTGTCGCCGCGAACCGCTCACTGGCGAACGGTCGGTTTTAGCTGATCGAATGCTTGGGGTCGTCGAGGTGCGCTCCAGTTCGACGCGTTGGCCGCGCGGGGGAGTAAGGGCGGTATCGCTGTCGCGCACATCGTTGAGTGCTGCAAGCAAAGCAACCCTTGTTTCTTCTCCCGATTGGAAGCGATGGTCGGGGTTGCGGGCGAGCAGTTTGTGCACGATGCGCACGAGGCGAGGCGACAGCGTCGGGCGGAGATGCCCGAGGTCGGTGGGTTCGCGTTGCAGTCGGGCGAGGGCAGTATCCGCGTCGTTTTCGCAGACGAACGGCACCTTTCCCGACAGGCATTCGTACAAGACAAGACCGAGGCTGTAGAGGTCGGCGCGACCGTCGAGTGGTTTTCCGCGCACAATTTCGGGCGAGAGGTACTTTGCGGTGCCCATCATGATGTTGTCGTTGGTGAGATCCGACCCTTCTGAGGCGTTCAGTGCCTTGGCGATGCCGAAGTCTGCGAGCAGAAAGTGTCCGTCGGGACGAACGAGGATGTTGCCGGGCTTCACGTCGCGGTGGATGTAGCCGTGCTTGTGTGTGGCGTCGAGTGCCGCTGCGATTGCAGCACCCAACATGATGGTGAGGCTCGGCGTGAGACGTTTCTTCTTGTCGAGCAGATCGCGCAGGCTGCGACCTTGCACGTACTGCATGACGACAACCTGGTTGCCGGCGTGGGCGAACGAGTCGTACACCGCCACGATGTTGGGGTGGTTCAGCCCCGCGCAGGCGAGGGCCTCGCGACGGAATCGCTCAATGGCGGTTTCATCGCGGGCAATGTGACGTTTCAGTACCTTGATGGCGACTTGACGATCAAGAAATGTGTCGTGACCGAGCCACACTTCGGCCATGCCGCCGCGGGCGATGAGACGTTCAAGCCGGTAGCGGTCGCCGATGAACCCAGGTTCGAGTTCGGCGGCAGACATGACTGGCGGCAAACGCTAGTTCTGGCCACCGTCTGAACGGTGGAATCACCTCGTGTCGAGGCGTAGTCACCTCACGAAGAGGTCAGTTCACTGCACGTGGTACGTGACGCCGATGGTGCCTGGGCCGGTGTGCGACCCGATCACCGAGCCGATGTCGCCGACGATGATCTCGCCTTTGTATGTTTCGCGCAACTGCGCGATGAATCCATCTACGTCGGCGCACTGAGCGTGCAAGACGGCGACGTTGCTCACGTTCCCCGCGGCGCGGAACTGCTCGACGACGAACGCCAGAGCCTTGCTGCGCGTGCGCTGCTTGCCACCCTCGGCGACCTTGCCGTCTTTCACGGTGATGATCGGCTTGATGGCGAGTGCGGATGCCAAGAGGGCTTTTGCCCCGCCGATGCGGCCGTTTTTCTTCAGGTTCTCCAGTGTGTCGAGCGCACCCCACACCTTGGTGCGGTCGACCATCGCCGTCACTTGCGTGACGAGGTCGTCGATGTCGGTGCCTGACTTGGCGAGCCGGGCAGCAGCAATCACATTGATGCCCTCACCCATTGACGCCGAGCGGCTGTCGACGATGCGCACGGGGATGCTGAGCGCAGCTTCTTTGGCGCCCTGCTCGGCGGCCTGCTTGGTGGCCGACAGTTCGGCAGAGAGCGTGACAACGAGGATTGCGGTCGCACCTTCCTTGGCGAGACGCTGAAAGGTTTCAGCGAACTGACCTGGGGCCGGGGCTGCGGTCTGGGGGAGCACCGGCGAGGCCGAGCAGCGGGCCCAAAACTCTGCGGGTGTGAGGGAAGCGCGGTCGACGAACTCCTCGTCACCGAAGCGGAAGGTGAGCGGGACGATGCTGATACCCAGCTCGTCAACCAGTTTCTGGGGTAGATCGCAGGCGGAGTCGGTGACGATACGTACGGTCATGACTTGGAGCGTAGTGCCGGGTGTTCTTTGGCCTTCTTCTTACGGGTATTCCTGCGAGCGTGGATGACCCACCACGCCCCGAGCAAGACGAGGAACACCACACTGACGCCGCGGCCGAGTCCAGCGATGGCGTTCACTCGCACCCTTACTTCCGACACGTCGAGCACCACACCGCTGCGACTCATAAGTACGAGTTCGACGGGGATGAGACCGTTGGAGCGGGCCGACGCGTCGACGACCACCTCGCGCTGGCCGCTCGCTGGAAGCACGACGTCGACGAACGCCGGGGAGAACGTGAGTTTGCCAGTCGGGCTCGAGAACTGCAGCCGCACCGACAGCTCGAAGTCACTCGTGTTGGAAAGACCGATGCGAAGCGAACTGTCCCGGCTACCGAAGGTGAACGACGAAGCAGGAAGCACCACTCCCGAGCGCACCGACTCCACCTGATCCACGACGGTTTGCAGGTATTCGTTGCGACGTTGTTGGGAGAGCGACGTGTCATTGGCGACGTCGATGATTTCGATCCATGAGTCGACGACACCGTCGTTAGTGGCGAGCACTTCACGCAGCGCCTCGACGGCAGAGATTGCGGCATTCGTGCGCGACTGAATCGACAACACGTCGAGTACTTGAACGGTTGGCGGCTGGATTCGAGCAAGACCTTCAAGTGATGGTGCGAGATCGTCGAGTTGCCGCAGCGACATCTGCGGTGTGTTGCGCAGCAAACGCAGAAGAGTGGTCGCAATCAGTGGTTCGGCAGGCACTCCCGCGGCACTCGACAACACAACTTGGCGGTTGGCGAGCGCTGCTGCGCCGATTGACGACGAGATGATCGACTCGCGTTGTGCGACAAGCTCGGCGGCAATCGCCACTGCGGATTCGTGTGCGGTTCCGGTGGGAACGTCGAGCAACTGTGCGTAGCGCGAGTCAGCAATCGAGAGCACCACGCCGTTCAGCGCAGACCGCATCGCATAGGGTCGGGAGGTTTCGGTGTCGGCGCCGTACGCACTGGCAGCAGCACCGACTGCTACCACGTTGGCGACACCAAATGCACGCAGTAGGTCGATGCCGGCTGCATCAATCGGTTCGTTCGTCAACCACGTGTTACGCGTGGCGAGATTTGCGCCGTTCAACGTGTCAAGCAGTGTTTCTCCGCGCAGCAACTGCGCTTCGAATTGAGCCTTCAAGGCTGCTGCTGCGTACGATGCGACGCTCGTCGGACGGAACGTGGCGACGAGGATGTTGCTCTCGGGAAGTTTGTTGAAGAGGTCTTCGCGAAGCTGCTGGTCATCGGGTTCGTTCGAGCGTGCAAGGCCGTCAAAAATGTCGGGACGAATTCGCACACCGATGCGCACGGCTGGCGGTTTGCGATAAATGAGGTCGCGCAAATCGCGCAGGCGCTCTCGTTCTTCGTCACCGAGGCGAATCGTGCCGTCAGGCTGCAATGAGGGTGCTCCATCGGCATCGGCGACGAAGAACACCGGGAGCGGTGCGTAGGTACGGTTCGCGACGATGTTGAGGAACGTGTTGGCCTGAGCGAAGAACTCGTCTCCTCGTGTGACGGTGACTCGCAGTGCGCGAAGCCCTTCGCGGCTGATTCGCAACGCGTCGCCGCGTTGTGCGGCACTCGTCGGGAGGTTGAGTTGGTAGACGACCTCGTTGTTCAGTGTTGATGTCACAAAGACCGGTCCGGTCAACGTGATGCTCGTTTCCTCGTTGAAGCCGCTGCCAGCCACAACGTCCGCCACTTGTTCGCGACTGGCGAGTGGTTTGCTGAGCGAAACGATTGCCGTCGCTGCCGGGTCGGTGAGCAGGTCGGCGATCTCTTCGACTTGCGGTTCTGCAACGGTGAGGATCACCCGTTCACCGATGCGACTCGTGAAGCTGCCCGTCACGATCTCGAGTCGGTAATCCACTGCGTACGAGGGCGAGGCGCCTGCGGTCAACGCAGCCATGACAACCGCTATGACCACCGCTGTACGCGCGCCAAGAGAACGAATCATCCAGTTTGTTCCAGTTCTCGCTCAAGCACGCTGAGCCGGTCGGGAACCGTCACGAAGCCGAGACTGCGATAGAGGGCGAGAGCACCGTCATTGGATGGCTCCGTGTTGACGAGCAGGTCGATTGCCCCGCGCGAATGAGCCCACGCCAAACTCTCCTGCACGAGTCGACGAGCAATGCCTCTGCGTCGCACATCGGTGCGCACTACGAGTCGCTGGAGATAAGCCGTCTGTGCTGAGCGGCCGACGAGAGCAAACCCCGTCGTCTCGCCGGAGCCGCTCACGATGACGACATGGTCAAAGGTGGCGGTACAGGCACGGGCGAATGCGTCGCGCGAAAGGTTCCATGGAGCTGCGAAACCTTGGCTGTCAAGTTGCAAAAGGTCGGCGAGCAGGTGGGCGTGCCGGCGCGACCGAAGTTTGCGCCATGAGTACTCCGAAAGCGCGCTCGAAGAATCGTGCTCTCGGCGCGAACCATGGGGTTTGGTATCACGACGCAACATCACGAGTGACTGCACGACACGAAAGCCTCGCGACTCAAACCATCGCGCGTCGATTTCACCCAATGCGGGAGTGCGTTGCACCCGCGCATGCTCACGCGGCACTTCGCTACAAGTTGAGCGAATTCTTCGTTCGTCATCGCGGCGCGCATCGCGCGGCCCGAACACCACAGCCGACACACTCGAACGCTAGTGGCGCAGTCGTTGCGTAGCCTGTAGTTCGTGCAGCCTGCGCGTTTCGATGCGGTGGTTGCCGAACTCACGCCGATCACCTCAGCGTTCGCACGCGCCGGACGCCGTCTCTACATCGTCGGAGGAACCGTGCGCGACCTCCTGCTCGGTCGGGACGTCGCCGCACTCGACTTTGACTTCACCACCGACGCACGCCCAGATGAAGTGAAGTCGCTGCTCGAAGGTCTCGTGGATGCATTGTGGACTCAAGGTGAGCGCTTCGGCACCATCGCAGCAAAGCGTGGCGAACGGACGCTCGAAATCACGACACACCGCGCAGAGGCGTACGTGCCGGACTCACGAAAACCAGAAGTCGAATTCTCCGACTCCGTGGAAACCGACCTCTCGCGCCGTGACTTCACCATCAATGCGATGGCACTCGAACTGACGGCTACGTCGCCACAGCTAGTCGACCCGTACGGCGGACTCGACGACCTGATGGCTCGACGCTTGCGCACGCCGCTCTCTCCGCAGGAGAGCTTCAATGACGATCCGCTGCGCATGCTGCGCGCCGCACGATTCGTGGCGACGCTGTCCGTCGCACCCGACGAGGCACTCGTCTCTGCAGTGAAGGCGATGAACGAACGACTGCAGATCGTCTCGGCCGAGCGCATCCGCAACGAGTTCGACCGAATGATGGTGACGGATTCGCCGACGCTCGGTCTTCGCTTCGCGGTCGAAACGGGGCTTGCCGACCGATTCTTGCCCGAGTTGCCCGCGCTGTCGCTTGAGCAAGACCCGATCCACCGCCATAAAGATGTACTCACCCACACGCTCGCGGTGGTGGAGAACGTGCGCCCCGATATGCCCGGAGATTTCCGTATTACGCGTCTGGCAGCACTGTTCCATGACATCGGTAAGCCCCGCACACGCAAGGTGATGCCCGACAAAGGCATGACGTTTTACCATCACGAGGTGGTTGGCGCGAAAATGACTCGCAAGCGCATGCGTGAACTGCACTACTCCAACGAAGACATCCGCAAAGTGTCAGAACTGGTCTTCTTGAGTGGGCGTTTTCATACCTACCAAATGGGCTGGACGGACTCGGCCGTGCGCCGTTACGTGCGCGATGCAGGCGATGTGCTCACCGAACTGAACGTATTGGTGCGATGCGACTGCACCACCCGAAGCGAACGAAAAGTTGACGCTCTTAACCGCCGCATGGACGAACTGCAATCGCGCATCGACGACCTCGCACAGAAAGAAGAGCTCGCTGCGCTGCGACCGGAGATGGACGGCGTTGCCGTCATGCAGCACCTTGGCATCACACCGGGTCGTGCAGTCGGTGAAGCGATGGAGTTCTTGATGGAGATCAGGCTCGACGAAGGGCTGATTGGTGACGACGAGATTCGTAAACGCCTCGATGCATGGTGGGCAGCACGCTCAGACTCTTGAGCCAACTACGGTGAAGGCGATGAGCCGAGCCGCACGACGAACTCGCGACGCGACGATCGACTATCGGATGGTGCGGCGCGCATTCATCGAGCGCGTGCACGCGGGTGACGTGTCGTTGCGTGAAGCGTGCGATGCTGAGCGCGACTTGCTGCGTGCAGCCAAGCACTACGGAACCTCGCGTCGCACCCCGTGCCCGTTGTGCGCCAAGGAGTCGTTGCGCAACGTCACGTATCTCTTCGGACCGCGCCTACCGAAATCTGGGCGTTGCATCACTTCGTCTGCAGAGCTGCGCGATTTCGACCGCCGCACCGAGCACTACACGGCCTACGTCGTTGAAGTATGCGTGGAGTGCGAGTGGCACCACTTGCTGAGAGCCGTTCCCCAGGGTGGTGCCCGACCGCGGGTTCGTCGCCGCGCATAGCGACGCGTGCACACAGTTGTCGTGTGGCACCCCCGTGGCAACCTCGGTGCGTGACGGTACGCTCAATCTTCCTATTCACCCTGCCCTTAACGGGGCCTCGACCCGCCGGGTCGTGTCCGAAGGGAGCTAAGTAATGCGTCCATATGAGTTGATGATCATCGTCAGCGGTGCTCTTGATGAGAACACCGCCCACGGTTGGGTCAAGCAGGTCACCAAGACGGTGACGAGCGTCGGTGGTTCCGTGCACGGAACGCCCGATTGGTGGGGCAGGCGTCGCCTGGCCTACCCGATCAAGAAGCAGAACGACGGCTACTACGCCGTGTTCAACCTCATTGCAGAGGGCGGGGCACTCGACGAAGTCGAGCGCACGTTGCGCCTCTCCGACGACGTGTTGCGACACAAGGTGCTGCGTCTTCCCGATCACGAAGCCAAGCGCCGCGGCATGCTGCCTGCGGGTTCGGCCAAGTAACCACACTCAACTACCAAAGGAACTTCCATGGCAGACAACACCATCACTCTCGTCGGCAATCTGACCCGCGACCCTGAACTGCGCTTCACCGCCAACGGTCGCGCCGTCGCATCGTTCGGCATCGCCGTCGGCCGTCGTTACCAAGTGAACGGCGAGTGGCAAGAGCAGACGTCCTACTTCAACGTCACCGCCTGGGGCGACCTCGGCGAGAACGCCGCAGCGTCGCTCTCCAAGGGCACGCGCATCGTGGTGACCGGTCGCCTCGAGCAGCGTGAATACACCACTCGCGAAGGCGACAAGCGCACCGCCATCGACGTCATCGCCGACGAACTCGGACCAAGCCTGCGCTGGGCGACCGCCCAAGTCGAGCGCACCGCACGCAAAGAAGGCGGCGCCAAGAAGTCCGGCGGCGGCACCAACCCCGGCAACGACGCCCCTCCGTTCGAGGGCGAAGAGCCATTCTGAATCCGTAACCACCAAACAACCGATCACGAAAGCACCACACCATGACCAGTAAAAAGAACAAACTCCGCGCCGCCAAGTTGTTGCAGCGCCGCTACAAGAAGAAGCCCAACCCGCTCAACCCGGAGGGCATCGACTACATCGATTACAAGGATGTGAACCTCCTCCAGCGTTTCATGAGCGATCGCTCGAAGCTGAAGGCGCGCCGCATGACCGGTGCCGACGTGCAGCAGCAGCGCGAGATCGCCACTGCCGTGAAGAACGCCCGCGAAATGGCGCTCTTGCCGTACACCAAGCGAGTCGCCGGCCTGCGCGGCCCGCGCAACCGTGACGACGACCGCGAAGAGCGTGGCGGCGTGAGCCGTGACGTGGTCGAGCGCTACGAGAACATCCCCGACGCTCCGAGCGCCGCAGTGGACGTTCCGGCCGAAGCCGCCGCACCCAGCCAGGACTGACGTCGTGCAGGTGCTTCTGCGCCGCGATGTCAAAGGCATCGGGCGCCGTGGCGACATCGTCAACGTGTCGTCGGG
>JBMTYA010000044.1:0-10196 GCA_049454015.1 Ilumatobacteraceae bacterium
AACCCCGACGACTGGGCCAAAGTGTCAGGCCGCAAGGGCGAACGCATCGTCTTTATCCGCACCCTCACGCACGACGACGGTGCCGGCGGCGGAAAAGCTATCGAGCGAACGGCCACCGGCCAGTACCTCTGACGATGGCCATCCCCAAGGTCTGCGGCATCGAGACCGAATACGGCATCGTCGTACGCAACGCCGAACTCAACGCGGTCACCGCGAGCTCGTTGCTCATCAATGCCTTCCTCGGCCGCTCGAGCACCCGCACGGCCTGGGACTTTTTCGACGAGCAGCCCGGCAACGATGCACGCGGGCTTCTGCTCGGAGAGATTCTTGCGCCAGAAGTAGAGACACACCTCGTGAACACCGTGCTCACCAACGGCGCTCGGTACTACGTCGATCACGCGCACCCGGAGTGCTCGACGCCCGAGTGCCGTACACCGAGCGAAGTCGTGCGCTACGACCGCGCGGCCGAAGAGATACTTCGACTCAGCATGGAGCGCGCCGTCGCAATGCTGCCCGCGGGCGGCGAGGTCGTCGTCTACAAGAACAACTCCGACGGCAAGGGCAACAGCTACGGCTGCCACGAGAATTACTTGGTTGACAGGGCAGTGCCGTTCGGTCGGCTCGTCAACCAGATCACGCCGCACTTCGTGACGCGCCAAGTGTTCGCTGGTGCCGGCAAGGTCGGCTGCGAGTCGCCGGGCTCCACACCGAGCGACGTGGCCTACCAACTGAGCCAGCGCGCCGACTTTTTCGAAGAAGAAGTCGGGCTCGAAACCACGCTCAAGCGTCCGATCGTCAACACCCGCGACGAACCACACTGCGACCCGGCGAAGTACCGGCGCCTGCATGTCATCGTTGGCGATGCAAACATGAGCGAGGTCGCCACGTTCTTGAAGGTGGGCACGACAGCAATCGTGCTCTCCATGATCGAAGACGATGCGGTCGGCGACGATCTCACGCTCGCGCACCCGGTAACAGCGATTCGGCAGGTGAGCAACGACCCCACGCTGCGCGCCACCATCGCCCTCGGCAACGGCAAGCGCATGACCTCACTCGAGGTGCAGTGGCAGTTGCTCGAGCGTGCCCGCACCTGGGCAGACCGCCACGGCCTCGACTCGGTCACCGTCGACGACGGCAAGCGAATCTTGGAAGAGTGGGAGAACGTACTCACCGGCTTGGAGCGCAACCCCGACGACGTCGCTGATGTAGTGGATTGGGTGGCAAAGAAGCGCCTCATCGACGGTTACGCGCAGCGCCATAACCTCGCTGCGTCCGACGCACGTTTGAAGGCAATCGATCTGCAGTATTCCGACTTGCGCCGCGAACGGTCGCTCGCGCTTCGTTGCGGCCTGCGCACGCTCACCACCGATGCGGCGGTGCGCGATGCCATCGAGACGCCACCAGATTCGACACGTGCGTACTTCCGTGGCACGTGCCTTGCGAAATATGCATCTGACGTCGTCGCTGCGAACTGGGATTCGATCGTGTTCGACGTGGGCCGCGACCCGCTGCGGCGCGTGCCGATGATGGAGCCTCTGCGTGGCACAAAGGCACTCACCGCCGAACTCTTCGCATCAAGCGCCACCGCAGCCGAGCTGATTGCACGACTGGGCGATTCGCCACAAACCTGACGAACCCCGTCCGTGTGGTTCGGGGCAATGCCCTTGCTATGGTGCTTGCTATGGCTGAACGCACGAAGAAGCAGCGCACCGCTCCGCAGCGTGAGAAAGAAGCGCCCGCCGAGACCGAGTCGACCGGCGGCACTGAGAAGACCGACCGCCTGAAAGAAGAGCTCGACGGCTTGCTCGACGAGATCGACGAAGTGCTGGAGACCAATGCCGAAGATTTTGTGAAGAGCTACGTGCAAAAGGGTGGGCAGTAAGCCCGTCACACGGCTCGCACGAAAGATGAAACAAGCAGCACCACGATGACGATGCCCCGATTCGCCGCCGGTGACGACCCAGGCGCGAGTTTCCCTGACTTGCTGCGCAAACTCGGTATCGACCCGTTTCCGTCGATGAGCGGAGCCGTTGCTGAGGCGGGCTTGCGCGGCACCGACAACGGCATCCCGCACGCCACCACGTGTCTTGCCCTCACCTATGACGGCGGCGTCGTCATGGCGGGTGACCGTCGCGCGACGATGGGCAACATCATCAGTACGCGTTCGGTGGAAAAGGTCGTGCCGGCCGACGACCTGAGTGGTGTGGCCATCGCTGGCACCGCCGGTCTTGCGATGGAGATGATCAAGCTCTTCCAGCTGCAACTGGAGTACTACGAGAAAGTGGAAGGCCAGGCACTTTCTCTCGAAGGCAAGGCGAATCAATTGTCGATGATGGTGCGGTCCAACATGCCCGCTGCGATGCAAGGTCTCGGAGTGGTGCCGCTGTTTGCCGGCTACGACCCGCTCGTTGGTCGCGGTCGCCTGTGGGACTTCGACATCACCGGCGGACGCTACGAAGAGCGCGACTTCGTCGCAGTCGGCTCAGGTTCGATGCTCGCCAGCACCGTGTTGCGCGTCGGCTGGCGAAAGAACCTCGCGCGTGATGCCGCAGTCGAACTCGCTGCACGAGCCCTTTGGGAAGCGTCCGATACCGACACGGCAACCGGCGGACCAGACGTGTTGCGCGGCATTTACCCGATTGTTGCCTCGATCGACGCCAACGGTTGGAACCGTGTCGCCGATGAGTCGCTCGCTTCCACCTACGAAGCCATCATGCGTGAGGTGCGTTCGCGATGAGCATGCCGTTCTACGTCTCGCCCGAACAGATGATGAAGGATCGTGCTGACTACGCGCGAAAGGGCATCGCCCGCGGTCGCGCGCTCGTCGCCCTGCAGACGCCGACGTGCATCGTGATTGTCGCAGAGAACCCTTCCACCACGCTGCGCAAAGTGAGCGAGATTTACGACCGCATCGCGTTTGCTGGTGTCGGCAAGTACAACGAATTCGACCAGTTGCGCGTCGCTGGTGTGCGCGCCGCAGAACTTCGCGGCTACCAGTACTCCCGTAATGATGTGGATGCTCGCAGTCTTGCCAACCAGTACGCGCAAGTGCTCGGCGATGTGTTCTCCACGTCAGGGCCAAAGCCGCTCGAGGTCGAATTGCTCGTTGCCGAGGTCGGCGACACGCAGGAACACGACCGCCTCTTCCACATTCTCTACGACGGCACGCTCCTTGACGAGCGTCGCTTCAGCGTGCTCGGCGGCGACGCCGAAGGCATCTCCAAGCGTCTTGAGTCGACGTATCGCGACGACCTCGATCTTCCGGCTGCGATCAAGGTTGCAGTTGCTGCGTTGACCGGCCCGGAGCGCACCGTCGCTGCAGCCGATCTCGAGATCGCCACGCTCGTGCGAAACGGTCGGCGTCGTTCGTTCAGCCGCATCTCCGACGAAGCGGTAGCTGCCGCCCTGCGCTAATGCGGCAGGCGCGTTGCCCATGACCGCAACCGAGCTCCCGCGGCGCATCTACGGTCTCGAGACGGAGTACGGCGTCACCTGCACGTTGCGCGGCCAACGACGTCTCAGCCCCGACGAAGTAGCGCGATATCTCTTCCGCAAGGTGGTGTCGTGGGGCCGCTCGAGCAACGTGTTCTTGGAGAACGGTGCTCGGCTGTATCTCGATGTCGGTTCGCACCCCGAATACGCCACGCCGGAATGCGACTCCATCCTCGAATGCGTCGTGCACGACCGCGCGGGCGAGCGCGTACTCGAAGGTCTCGTCTCAGGCGCCGAACAGCGGCTACGCGACGAAGGCATTCGCGGCACCATCTACTTGTTCAAGAACAACACCGACTCGGCAGGCAATAGTTACGGCTGCCACGAGAATTACCTCACCCGGCGCACCGACGACCTCTCGTATTACGCCGAGACGCTCATCCCGTTCTTTGTTTCGCGACAGATTTTCGCCGGGGCAGGGCACATCTTGCAGACCGCGCGCGGCCCGGTGTTCTCCATCTCGCAGCGCGCCGAGCACATCTGGGAGGGCGTGAGCAGCGCCACCACGCGCAGCCGACCGATCATCAACACCCGCGACGAACCGCACGCAGACTCAGAGCTCTTCCGGCGGTTGCATGTGATCGTCGGCGACTCCAACATGAGCGAATACACCAACTTTGTGAAGATCGGTGCGGCGGCCTGCGTGATCCGCATGATTGAAGACCCGGTCACGATGCTGCGCGACCTCACGCTCGAAAACCCGATACGCGCGATTCGCGACATCAGCCACGACCTCACCTGCAAGCGGAAGGTGCGATTGGCGAGCGGCCGCGAGTTGTCGGCGCTAGATATCCAGCGCGAATTGCTCGACCGTGCGCTGCGCTACGCCGACCAACGCGGCTTCACGCCAGAGGAACAGCGCGCCCTCGAGATGTGGGAGCACTGCATCGTGACCCTGGAGAACGACCCGATGAAGCTCGACCGCGAGATCGACTGGGTAATCAAATACCGGGTTATCGAGGAGTATCGCAGCCGCCACAAATTGGCTCTCGACGACCCGCGCGTGCAAATGCTCGATCTGCAGTACCACGACATCGACCGCACCCGCGGCGTCTTTTACAAGATGCAGTCGCGTGGAATGGTGGAGCGCGTGTGCGACGACGACGCCATCGACAGGGCAAAGGACGTGGCTCCGCAAACCACGCGCGCACGCTTACGCGGTGACTTCATCAAGCGGGCCAAAGAACGCAAGCGCGACTTCACCGTCGACTGGGTGCATCTCAAGCTGAACGATCAGGCGCAACGCACCGTGCTGTGCAAGGACCCGTTCAAGAGCCACGACGACCGGGTGGAAAAACTCATCGCGTCGCTCTGACGCGATGCATCACGCGAGTGCGGGCGTCTGTTTGTACCGCGAGGTCGCATCCCGTACCGCAAGGCCACAACTAGCGTGAGACGGGTGGTAGACGAGCCAATGAGCGACAGCAAGCGTCGCTCCGGTTGGCGCCAGATTCGCGAATGGCTGGTGGTCATCGTCACGGCCGTTGTGATCGCGACGGCGTTGCGCACCTTCGTGGTGCAGCAGTTCTACATCGCCGGGCCATCGATGGAAACCACGCTCTTTGGCGACGACCGAGTGCTGGTGAACAAGCTGGCCTACCGTTTCGGCGAGCCGTCGCGCGGTGATGTGATCGTGTTCGACCGCATCACGGTGAATGGCGACACCGTGCAGCATGACGACCTCATCAAGCGGGTGATCGGATTGCCGGGGGAGACCCTCGAGATCCGTGACTGCGTGGTGTACATCGACAGGGTCGCTCTCGCCGAGCCGTGGCTGTCGGCTGAGGTGACGAACCCCGAGTACGACCCGTCGGTGCGTTGCGGGACACCGGACCACGAGCCAGTCGCCATCGGCGAGGAAGAAGTGTTCTTGATCGGTGACAATCGTCCGATGTCGTTCGACAGTCGGATGTTCGGGCCGGTCGACATCGACGTCATCGTCGGTAAGGCACTGATCGTCATCTGGCCGCCGCGCGACATGCAGCTGCTCTAGTTCGCCACTTCGCGCCACCCACCGAGCGAATCAGACGGCCGGTGCCACACCCGCCAAGCGAATCAGATGACCCCTGCGGCGTCCACCATGCGGTCGACCCAGTCGCTGTAGACCGCGTCTACGCCCATGCGCAACAACTCGGTGAGCGTGTGGTCAAACTGCGCATCCCACGCGAATGCGAGCCGTTCAAATCGATGGGCGAGTGTGACGAGGCCGCCGTTCCAATCAGAGTGATGCATATTGAGAGCAGCCACACCGAGGTCGGCTAGTTGCGCAAGCCGACGCTCAGGGCCGTCTTTCATCTTGGCGAGACGAGAAGAGTCGACTAACCGCACGTCGCGCAATCCGGGTGCAATCTCACGCAAGACATCGAAGTCTTCGCAACACAAGTAGGTGTGATTGACCTGGTTTGGTCGCGACAACAGCATCGACCGGAGCACCGAAAACGCGTCGCGGTCTTTCACGTCGACTGACACCGCCAACCCGTGCTGGGCCGCCAGATCAAGCAGCTGCTCGAGTGTCGGGATATGCGGGGGCAACTCTGCGCTGTCGACGTCTTTGATGCTGCGCCGGCGCAAGCGAGAACCGACGAGCCCATCGTGGTCGAGCACTGCGACACCATCACGGGTGAGCCAGACGTCAGACTCAAGACCCGTCGCCCCGAGTTTCACCGCTAACGCAAACGCTGGGAGCGTGTTCTCTTGCTCGTGGGCTCGTGCGCCGCGGTGTGCGAACAACAACTGCGGCGCAAGCATCGATGGAAGCCGCTGTTGCACGCCGCAACACTAGGAGCCGCCTTGCCCGTGAACGCCGAACGGCTGGCTCACCGGCGAACGCCGAAGCGTCGGCAAGAAGACGCAGTTCACGTTTCTCGTAGGCTTGCTCTCGTGTTCAACCTGTCGGGCACGGAACTCGTCTTCATCGCCGTGCTCGGGCTCATCGTGCTCGGCCCTGAGAAGCTTCCGGGCGCGATGCGCCGGGCAGGAAAGATCTACCGCGAGATTCGCAACATCTCAAGCACCGTGCAGCGCGAAGTGAACAAAGTGATGGAAGAGCCGATGCGGCAAGTGAAGAGCCTCGTCGACGAGCCGGCTTCGCAACTGAAGAAGTCGGCAAAAGACGCCAACGACATCTTCGCCGGCAAGATGCCGCACCTCGAGCAAAAGCCGGCTGCATCCGCCGCCTCGGCGTACACCGCAGCTGCGGGTACGGCGACGTCGTCTGCTGAACCGAATGCTGCGGAGGGCGCTGCAGGCGACAGCTCGAGCACAAGCGCGACTCAAGAAACTGACATCGCCACCGACACGGACACCAGCCCGGCCACCACGCACCCGTCACCGGAGGCCTGAGATGGCCCGCTCTCGGCGCCAAGCCGACAACTTGACGATCATGCAGCACCTGGCGGAGCTGCGCAATCGTCTGGTGATTTCCATTTTTGCAATCGCCGTCGGCGCAGTCGTTCTCCTCATTGCGTACGAGCCGGTGCTCAACTTCCTCGTGTCGCCGTATCGCGACCTCTGCAGCACGAAGGCAAGCCTCAATTGCGACGGCTCGCTCTATGCACTCGGCCCCATTGACGGGTTTGCGGCACGCATGCGTATCGCTGCATGGGGAGGCGTTGTCATCGCGCTCCCGGTGGTGCTGTGGAACATCTGGCGCTTCGTCGTGCCGGCACTCACCAAGCGCGAAAAGAGGTACTCGTACTTCTTCGTGGTGTCTTCAGTCGTGCTGTTCGTGTTCGGTGCGTACCTCGCGTGGTGGACGCTTGACAAGGCCCTCGAGTTTCTCATCGGCTGGTCGGGTGCCGACGTAACGCAGAACTACCAGATCAACAAGTACGTCAACCTCGTCGTACTGATGATGCTGTCGTTCGGCGTCGGCTTTCTCACCCCGGTGTTGCTCGTCTTCTTGCAGTTGGTGGAGGTCGTTACTCCGCGCACGCTCATCACGCAGTGGCGCTACGCCATCGTCATCATCTTCATCGTTGCGGCAGTCATCACGCCGAGCGGTGACCCGATCACGCTCATGGCGCTCGGCGTGCCGCTCACGGTGCTGTACTTGATTGCCGTGGCCATCGGCGCGTTGCTCTTGTGGCGCCGCCGCAAGTCGGCTGACGTGTGAACGACACCGCACGCCGTCGTCGTCTCGCTCGCTACGGTTTTGCCCCCGACCCGTTCCAGGTGCAGGCGTTCGATGCGCTGGATGCCGGGGAGTCCGTACTCGTAGCGGCACCGACGGGCTCTGGCAAGACCGTGATTGCCGAGTACGGCTTGGAGATGGCAGTCGAGGCAGGCAAGCGCGGCTTTTACACCGCACCAATCAAGGCCCTCTCCAACCAGAAGTATCACGACCTCTGCGCGTTCTACGGCAGCGAACGAGTGGGCCTCCTCACCGGCGACAACGCCATCAACGTCGATGCTCCGCTCCTCGTGATGACCACCGAGGTGCTGCGCAACATGATTTACGCCCGCTCGCCGTCACTCGACCGACTCGGCGTCGTGGTGCTCGATGAAGTGCACTTCCTGCAGGACGAGTACCGCGGCCCCGTGTGGGAAGAAGTCATCATCCACCTCGACCCCGAGGTGCGACTCGTTGCACTCTCCGCCACCGTGAGCAACGCCGAAGAGATTGCCGACTGGCTCACGACCGTGCGCGGCCCGACGAGAGCAGTGGTGGAAGGCAAACGCCCGGTCGAACTACACAATCTCTACGCCTACGGCGACAAGGCGAACGACGAGATCATGCTCGTCGAGACGTTGGTGAACGGTGCCGCCAATCCGAAGGTGCTGAAGCTTGAGTCGGGCGAATTCGACGCGATACGTCGCAGGGGAGGTAAGCGCGGACGATCGAGGATGTTCCCGCCGTCACGACTTGACATCGTGGACGTGCTGCGTGACAACGACTTGTTGCCGGCCATCTACTTCATCTTCAGCCGCAACCAGTGCGACGAGTCGGCGGCCTCTTGCTACAAGGCCGGCATCCGTCTGACGAGCGAGGCCGAACGCGGCGAGATCCGCGAGATCGTCGACAGTCGTGTTGAAGGGCTGTCAGACGACGACCTGGCAGCACTCGGCTTCACCATGTTTGCGGCGCAAGTGGAGTCGGGCATCGCCGCCCACCACGCCGGCATGGTGCCGACGTTCAAAGAGATCGTCGAGGCGCTCTTCGTGCGCGGATTGGTGAAGGTCGTCTTTGCAACCGAGACGCTCGCCGTCGGCATCAACATGCCCGCGCGCGCCGTGGTGATCGACAAGATGTCCAAGTTCACCGGCGAACACCACCAGACGCTGAAGGCGAGCGAATACACACAACTCACCGGTCGTGCGGGGCGACGGGGCATCGACACGCTCGGCCACGCAATCGTGGTGTGGAACCCGTACGTTTCCTTCGACCAGGTCGCAGCGGTGGCCACGAGCCGAACCTTCAGGTTGAGTTCGGCGTTTCGCACGACGTACAACATGGCAGTCAACCTCGTACGCACGCACTCACCCGAGGAAACTCGGCACTTGCTGAACTTGTCGCTTGCGCAGTACCAGGCAAGCAAAGGCGTGGTGGAAGTGCAGGCCCGTATCACCAAGCGCCAGAAAGAACGCGACCGGCTACGCGCACAAGCAAGGAGTGAGTTCGGCGACATCGACGACTACAGGCGGCTCTTTGTCAAAGAGCCGGGCGAGCGCGACCGCACGGCAATCGAGATGAGCCTCATGGCGCTGCGCGCTGGTGATGTGGCGTGGTTTGACGACAACCTCGGGCTCGTGCTCAGCACGTCTGTGCGCGCCAAGGGCGTGAAAGTGAAGGTGCTGTTTGGCAATCGCTCGCTGCGTGCGCTCACCGCCGACGAGCTGGTTCGCTCGGTGACCACCGCGACGCATCTGCCCATCGACGGTGTGGCGGTGACTGGCCACCAGGGCAAGATCATTGACCAGAACGACCCGCGTGTGCTGCGCGAGCTTGCCCACCGTTTGGTGCGCCTCAAGATCGACAAGCCGAAAACACCGCCGCCCGCAGCTAAGAACCTCCACCCGTGCGCGAACGACCCAGATCTCAAGTTCAAACTCAATGCTGCAAAGTCGGCCGACCGAATCGACCGTGAGATTGCACAGTTGGAGTCGCGCGTGGACAAAGCGGCCGAAGTCGTAAGTCAGCGCTTTGACGACGTGATCAGCCTGCTCGAGCGGTGGGAGTATGTCCGCGAGTGGAAGCTGACGCCGCGCGGGGCGCTCTTGTCGCGGGTCTTCCATGAGTCTGACCTGTTGGTCGCAGAGACGATCGCGACGAAACTGCTCGATGGGCTTGACCCAACTTCACTGGCGGCGCTGTGTTCGACGTTCGTCTTTGAGTACCGCAGCCCTGAGCCCGCCCCCGAGCCAACCTTTCCGTCGACACAACTGAAGTCGCGATTCCGCCAGATCCAGCAACTGAGCATGCGCCTACAACGTGAAGAGTCTGCTGCGGGTCTCACGCCGCATCGCGCACCCGACGCCGGCTACGTCGACATGGTGGTCAAGTGGGCGAGTGGCACCGAGCTCGCCGACCTGCTCGACGAAGACACGACGCCCGGCGACTTCGTACGAACGATGAAACAACTCATCGACTTGTTGCGCCAGGTGGCGCAGCACGCCCCCGACGAAGTAACGCGTGGTGCTGCCGATGCAGCAGTGGACCGCATCCTGCGCGGTGTGGTGTTGAGCGCGAGCACCATGCCCATCGG
>JBMTYA010000045.1:0-10050 GCA_049454015.1 Ilumatobacteraceae bacterium
TGATGATGCTGAGCGCGTGGTGGGGCTCGGGGTGCGCACCGTCATTGACTTGCGCACTGACAATGAAGTGAAGCACCGCGGCAGGTTTCCAGTGGCCGACCACGATGTGGCGTACCACCACCTGCCGATCATCGACGCGACATGGGGGGAAACCTCCACCCTCGAAACCGATGACACGGTCGAGTTTCTGGTGTGGGCCTATCGCGAGATGCTCGCCCAAGCATCACCGCGTTTTGCCGACGCGATGACCTTGCTGGCCGACCGTGATGTGCTGCCTGCAGTGTTCCACTGTGCTGCCGGAAAAGATCGCACGGGAATCCTGTCTGCGTTGGTTCTCGGATCGGTTGGTGTACCCGACGACATCATTGCTGCTGACTACGGCCTCACCGAACGAGCAATGCAGCGACTCATTGTCTGGGCGAAAGAACACCAACCTGAGCTCGCCGATGTCTATGCAAAGATGCCTGCACGATTCGCGGCAGCCGACCCGCGGGCAATGAAGGTGATTCTCTCCGACATCTCGACCAAGCACGGTTCGGTGCGAAATTTCGTGCGCGAGATCGGCGTCGGCGAAGAAATGATTGGTTCCTTGATGCGCACTCTGCTCGCACCGCAGTAGCAGCCTGCCCGCATCGCGAGGCGCTAACCGCTGGCGCCGTGTCTATGGCTGCTTCTGATCGTGTCTACGACTCGATGATTGTCACGCTCTTCAGCACGATGTCGCCGGCCGGCGGCACTCCATTGGCTGCCGGGTCGGGGTTGAAGAGTGCACCCATTGCCTTCACCGCGGTGTCAAGGCCTTCGGTCACTTCGCCAAACAACGAGTACTGCGGTGGGAGAGACGCACCGTTGTTACCCGTGATGATGAAGAACTGGCTGCCATTGGTGTTCGGGCCCGAGTTCGCCATCGCCAACGAGCCGATCTTGTATTCACCCGCACCGGGCAGTTCGTCGGCGAACGAGTAGCCAGGGCCACCCGTACCAGTTGCAGTCGGATCGCCGCACTGCACCACGAAATCTTGGATGACTCGGTGGCACTTGGTGCCGTCGAAGTACTTCCAGCGTGCAAGCGACACGAAGTTATTCACGGTGCCCGGTGCCCGATCGGCGTAGAGACGCACGGAGAACGAGCCTTGTGTCGTGTCGAAGTTGGCGACGTAGGTCTTCGCTGGGTCGATGCACAACTGGTGGGAGTCGGAGAATTCGCGGCGTTGCTCAGCACTGCCGTCTACCGGCGGACACTCGCTCGTGCCGTAGGCGAACGGACCGGCTGCGACCGTCTCTTGCGTGGCTGTGTCTGCGACGGTTTCAGCCACGGTCGTCTCGGGAGAGGTGTCCTGAGAGGTGTTGCCGGTGACGAAGACAAATCCGACGAGTGCTATGACGACCAGGACGACGACGCCGATTCGGGCACCTCGTCGCTGCACTCTGCTGCGTTGTGCCCGGCGCGCCTCTTGTGATCGCAGTGCGTCGCGGTTCTTCTTCTGACGTTCGCGTTTTGATGTGCCCACGACTCGGAAAGGCTACTCACTGCAAACTCGAGCACGAATAGCATTGACCCGTCATGTCGCTCATCGTGCAAAAGTACGGCGGCACGTCAGTGGCAGACCCGGAGCGCATGCGCAACGTGGCGCGGCACATCGCTGCCACGCGGGCGGCCG
Organism: Ilumatobacteraceae bacterium; assembly: GCA_049454015.1. Taxonomy (GTDB): domain Bacteria; phylum Actinomycetota; class Acidimicrobiia; order Acidimicrobiales; family Ilumatobacteraceae; genus F1-60-MAGs027. Next base: position 1,662 of record JBMTYA010000045.1, read on the forward strand.
GACACGACCTCGTTGTCGTCGTGTCGGCGATGGGTAAAGCAACCGACAACCTCCTGCAGCTCGCACACCAGGTGTCGTCGAATCCGCCGAGCCGCGAAATGGACATGCTGCTCACCACTGGCGAGCGCATCAGCATGGCTCTTTTGTGCATGGCACTGCACGACGTAGGTGTCGACGCGGTGAGCTTCACTGGTTCGCAAGTCGGCATCATCACCGACACCGTCCACACCAAGGCCAAGATTCTCGAGGTGAAAGGCGACCGCGTACGCGCCGCCGTCGCTGACAAGAAGGTTGCGGTGGTCGCGGGTTTTCAGGGCATCAGTACCGCCAAAGAGATCACCACGCTCGGGCGCGGCGGCAGCGACACGACGGCCGTCGCACTCGCAGCAGCACTCAAAGCCGATTCTTGCGAGATCTACACCGACGTCACCGGAGTCTTCACCGCAGACCCTCGAGTGGTGCCTCAGGCACGCAAGATTCCGGTGCTGCAGTTTGACGAGATGCTCGAGATGGCTGGCGCTGGTAGCAAAGTGCTCGCGCTCCGCTCCGTTGAATTCGCCCGCAATCACGATGTGCCAATCCACGTGCGATCAAGTTTCACGTGGGAAGAAGGCACGTGGGTGGTCGGGAGCAGTCACGAAAGGATGAAGAACATGGAAGAGCCAGTCATCTCGGGAGTCGTGCAGGATGCGAGTGAAGCAAAGCTCACCATCCTCGGAGTTCCCGACCGTCCGGGAGTGTCGGCGTCGTTGTTCGAGGCTCTCGCTTCAGCCAACGTCAACGTCGACATGATCGTGCAGAACACCTCCACCGCCGGAACCACCGACATCTCCTTCACCGTGCCCAAGGCCGACGTGAAGACCGCTGAGCCGATCGTCTCGCGCATCGGCGCAGAACTGAAAGCCGGCGGTGTCACGCACGACGACGACATCGCCAAGATCTCCCTCGTTGGTGCAGGCATGAAGACGAGCCCGGGCGTCGCCGCCAAAATGTTTCGAGTGCTCGCCGACAACGGTGTCAACATCGAGATGATCTCAACGTCCACCATCCGCGTGTCGGTTGTCGTGCGCGCAGCAATGATGCAAAATGCGGTGCAGGCTCTGCACACTGCTTTCGGTCTCGACAGCGGAGACGACTACTCTGCGCCGTTGCCCGAGCGAAAGTAGATGATGACACTCCTGCGCCGGGCGGCGGAACGTCTGCGACGTCCGCAGGGTGTGCCCTGGCGCAGTGCGGGCTTGCGCACTGAGACGCTGACTGCGGAGGAGGCCGTGCGCGACACCGGTTGGGTGTTCGACAATAAGACCGGTGACGTGTCGCTCCAGTCATTCGTGGCGAGCGGTGACGACGAAGTGCGCAGGTACTTGAAGATCTTCGGGTTCTCCAAAGATTCGACAATAGATCTCTCGATGGTCGAGATCGGCAGTGGCATCGGTCGAATGACGGCCGGTTTCACGAAACGATTCCGCATCGTGTACGCAGCCGATGTCGACGCTGCTTTCCTCGAGCGGTGTCGGGAAACCGTGTTCCACCACGGAGAGCCGACGGTGTTGCGCACGTTGCATGTTGCGGACGGCCGAACCCTCGACCTGCCGAATGCATCAGTCGATCTCGCGTTCTCCTACATCACGTTGCAGCATTGCGGCACGTCTGATGCGCAGTCGCTGGTGAGCGAAGCGTTGCGCGTGACGAAAAGCGGTGGGCTCGTCGCCCTCAATTTCCGCACATGGACACCGCTCGACGCCGCACTCGTCCCGCTCGGTGGTGCAGTACGAATCATGTGGCGTGCACCGAAAGTGGCGAAACACATGGCGCGCGTTCGCGCGCTCACGAGGCTCGGTTGGCAAGCGAATCGCCTGAGCCCCGACGATGTGCTCGCCGGAATCGGGCTTGACCTCATCGGATCACGACTCCGCGATGTCACCGTCATCCACTCGCCGCGACGAAGAGTGAAGGTGTCGGCAGAAGGCGTGAAGAAGTTGGCAGTGCGCCGCGTGCACCCGAGTCACTGGTGGCTTGTTGCACGGTTAGCCTGACGCGGTGGCTTTGAGCAGAAAACCCAATGTCGGCGTCGTCGGTGCGACGGGCATGGTCGGCAACGTCATGCGCACGCTGTTGCTTGAGCGCGAGTTTCCCCACGCAGAGTTGAGGTTCTTTGCGTCGGCTCGGTCGGCTGGTACCAAGATTGATTTCGGCGGGCGCCAGATTCTCGTTGAAGACGCAGCGACTGCCGACCCATCGGGGCTCGATGTCGCGATATTTTCTGCAGGGGCCACCACATCCCGTGCGCTCGCCCCGAAGTTCGCGGCGGCTGGCGCGATCGTCGTCGACAACTCTTCCTGTTGGCGCATGGACCCAGACGTGCCGCTCGTCGTGTCAGAAGTGAATCCCGGCGACATCAAGCTCGCAAGAAAGGGCATCATCTCTAACCCCAACTGCACGACCATGGCGGCGATGCCGGTGTTGAAACCCTTGCATGATGCAGCCACTCTCGTGCGACTCACTGCGAGCACCTATCAGGCCGTAAGCGGTGGTGGAGTTTCCGGTGTGGCCGAACTCGAGCAACAAGTCGATGCTGCTGAAGGAATCGACCGCCTCACGTACGACGGTGAAGCCGTCGAGTTTCCCGCTCCGAGCAAGTTCGCCCGAACGATTGCGTTCAACGTGCTGCCGTTCGCGGGATTATTGGTCGACGACGGACAACTTGAGACCGACGAAGAAAAGAAGTTGCGCAACGAGACACGAAAGATTCTTCACATTCCTGATCTCAAGGTGTCGGGCACCTGCGTTCGCGTGCCCGTCTTCACCGGACACTCGCTGTCGTTGCACGCTGAGTTCGCCAAGCCCATCACTCCTGCGCAGGCAAATGAGATTCTCGTCAAGGCGCCCGGCGTGAGTGTCGTTGACATTCCGACACCGCTCCTTGCGGCCGGCAAGGATCCGTCGTATGTTGGCAGAATTCGGCAAGATCAGTCGGTCGATGGCAACCGCGGTCTCGTGCTTTTCGTCTCGAACGACAACCTGCGCAAGGGCGCGGCGCTCAACGCGCTACAAATCGCCGAACTCGTCGTCGCGTCGCTCTAAGCGATTGACGTCCCGACACACGTTCCGATACACGTTCCGGCACACGTCCCGACCCATTCAGGACCAGCTCGCGGCCGACCTTCTCACTGTCGATGCTTGGTCGGGGAGGGGAGATTTGAACTCCCGGCCTCCACGTCCCGAACGTGGCGCGCTAGCCAAGCTGCGCTACTCCCCGTATTGCGAATTAACGCTCCGTCAGCCTAACGGTGGCCAAAGAAAACTCACGGTGGCCCGAATGGAAGAGCCTTGGGTTAGGCGTGCTGCATTGCCGGCGAAGCAACTTCATGCCACGTGCGGCCGGCGCGAACTTCTTGCACGGCTCGGCGCAGACGCAGTGAGTCGACTGGCTTGATCAACCAGCCTTCAGCACCGCTGCGTCGTGCCAGGTGAACGTCGGCGAGTCGGTCAAGCAACATCACAACCGGCACGTGGGGCAGACGTCCGCCGCTCTCGTCGAGCCGAAGATTCATCGTGACCGCCATTGCACCCATTGATCCGACTTGGAGGTCGAGCACGGCAACATCGGGCGTGCGACGTCGCACTGCATCGGTGACGTCACGGCCGTCGCGGCACACGGTGAACGAAGTTTCCGGCGTGCCCAATGCCGCAATCACGTCATCCAGCACGTACTGAGCGTCAGTCGCAATCAACACGTGCACGAGCCAAGGTTACCTCGCGCATGGATACCGTTGTCGTGCCGTGATTACCGCATTTGCACTCAGCCTCGCCCTCTCCTTTGGATTCGCAATCTCCGGTATCGGATATGACGAGCCCGATGCAGCGGCGATCGAAGTCACTGTTTCTGCAACTGGAGCGGCAGATGCGCTGGCAAAAGTCGACGTGTTCGAAGTGAGCGGACTCATTGACAACGTGGTCGCCAATGGCATCGAGCGCGCTGTCGAGAGGTCGTCCACGAATGGGGCGCAAGCACTGGTGTTGCAGGTCAATTCGCGCGGTGCGGTCGTCGACCAGCAACGAATGGCGCAACTGTTGACTGTGGTGCGCGACTCTGCGGTGCCAGTCGGAGTCTGGGTGGGGCCGAGCGGTTCCCGGGCGCTTGGCTGGTCATCATGGTTGCTCGCCGTTGCAGACGTGAGTGCGATGGCACCGAATTCGAGCGTGGGCAAGACGGGCACACCGATCGTGCTCGACGGCGAAGCGCTCTCCTTCGGTGAATCAACTTCGCTGCTGCGCAGCAACACGCTCGGCACTGACGATGCCCGCGACCGCGGCGTACTGCGTCTTGACATCGCTGACGAAGGCGTTCCCGTGCTGCGCAATATGTTGTTTGCACTCGACGGGTTGTCGGTCGACGGAAAGGTGCTCGACACGGTCGTGGAGGTCGTTGGAGACGACGGCACCATCGTGCGCGAGGCTGCAACGACGCGCTTTTTCAAGCTCGGCACGCTTGAGCAGTTGATGCATACGTCTGCCAGCGCGGCGCTCGCCTACTTGCTCTTCTCGTTCGGTCTTGCGCTGCTCGTCTTTGAGTTTTATACGGCAGGTGTTGGCATCGCGGGCTTCGTTGGCGCGTTGTGCACGCTGCTCGGCACATTCGGGTTTTCCGAACTGCCAGTGCGACCGCTTGGCGTCGCCCTGCTCGTCTTCTCGGTCATTGCATTCGCCGTCGATGTGCAGGTGGGCATCCCGCGGTTTTGGACGGGAGTCGGTGTCGTCACGTATGTCGTCGCTTCGTTCACCTTGTACGGCGCGGTGCAAGAAGAGACGCTCCGCCTCTCGTGGCTCACTCTCATTGCAGGTGTCGCATCGATGACGCTCGCCTTCGTGGTCGGAATGCCGTCGATGGTGCGAACGCGGTTTGCGACGCCCACCATCGGGCGGGAGTGGTTGGTTGGCGCAGAGGGGACAGCGGCTACCGACGTCGCTCCGGAGGGAGAAGTCCTCGTTCGCGGGGCGAAGTGGCGCGCGCGCACCAACAGGGCGACTCCGATCAAGTCGGGCGAACCCCTGCGCGTTGCGTCGATCGACGGGGTCACGCTTGACGTCGAACCGCTCGAAGGTGCAGCGCGCGACTATCGCGAGATGCGCAAGCCGAGCGGCAGTTGAACGAACTGGCACGGCCATGAGCCAGTCGCAGGAGCCCGTCGACCCCAATTCCGTTCCGCTACGACCGGCCTCGACGGTCATGCTCGTGCGAGATGCGCCGCACGACATCGAGGTGTTCATGCTTCAGCGCACCACCAGCGCGGTGTTTGCGAGCGGCATGTACGTCTTCCCGGGTGGACGCGTTGACGATGTCGACTCCGCATCCGAGCTCGACGAGTTATGCGACGGCATGACCGACGCGCAGGCGAGCGAGCTGTTGCGCGTGCCGACCGGTGGACTCGCGTTTTGGGTGGCAGCGATTCGCGAGTGCTTCGAAGAAGCCGGAGTGCTCCTCGCGCGAGATGCGAGCGGACAGTACGTCTCACTCACCGACCCCGCCTCGCAGTCACGGTTTTCCGAGTTGCGCCACGAGGTACATGAAGGAACCCTGTCGCTAGCAGAACTATGTCGCCGCGAACATCTCCGGTTGGCGGTCGAGTCGATTCGCTATGTGAGCCACTGGATTACGCCCGTCGGTGAAAAGCGACGTTTTGACACGAGGTTCTTCGTGGCCGTTGCACCTTCGTCGCAGGAGCCGTTGCACGACGATAAAGAGACCATCGCCAGCCTGTGGATCTCGCCGACCGACGCGCTCTCGCGCGCCAAACGCGGAGACTTGGCGATGATTCCTCCGACGATTGCGAATCTTGAATTCTTGGCACCGCACCGTTCCTCTGCTACCGCGGTCGATGCCGCGCGCCGCATCGGTGTGCCGACCCCGATCCTGCCAAAACTGCGTTTCGATGCGGACGGTCGCGTGACGGGGATCGTGTTTCCTGACGACCCGCAGTACGAGAAAATGCCCTGACGCCTACGTCAGTGCACTGCGCATCAGCGCGGTTTTTTGCCCAACGCGACTTCCACCGACTCAAGAAGTCGTGCTGAGCAGCCCGCCATATCGCCGGCAGGCACCGTCGCACCGATGATTTTCTTTGCGATGTCGCGGAACACTTCCGCCGCGGGCGAATCTCCGGCAAGCGCGATCGGTTCGCCGTGGTCGCTGCCGTGCGCGACTGCGTTTTCGATCGGCACCTGACCCAGCAGTTCTGCACCGATCTCGCTGGCGAGTGTCGCACCGCCGCCTTCGCCAAAGAGCGGGTATGCACTGCCGTGTTCGCAGGTGAAGTGGCTCATGTTCTCGATGACACCTGCGACGCGAAGGAAGCTGCGTCGAGCCATGTCGGCAGCACGAATCGCCACCTTCTGTGCCGACACTGCCGGCGTGGTCACGATGATCAAGTCGGTGCGCGGCAACATGCGAGCCAGCCCCATCTGCACGTCGCCGGTGCCGGGCGGCATGTCGATGAGCAGATAGTCGAGTTGACCCCAGTGCACGTCGTTGAGGAATTGTTCCACTGCCTTCGTGAGCATGAGACCACGCCACATCAGTGCCGTGCCCTCGTCGTCGACGAGCATCCCAGTGCTCACTACCTTGAGCAGCCCGCTGCCGACCCGGCGCTCGTTCGGGATGATCTTCGGTTTCTCTGAGCCGTTGATTTTTTGCGCGGCGAGACGGTCGGCCATACCGAGCATGCGAGGCATCGAGAATCCCCAGATGTCGGCATCGAGCACTCCGACCGTGTGACCCTGCGCGGCGAGTGCGACCGCGAGATTTGCCGTCACCGAGCTCTTGCCCACGCCGCCCTTGCCGCTCGCGATGGCGAGCACGCGAGCCGTGACGGGCACTGCGGTGTCGGAAGCGTTCTCGCGGGCATTCCAGCGAGCCTTGGTCATCACCGCGGAACGTTCGTCGGAGGTCATCTCGCCCCAGTCGATCTTCACCTTCGAGACCCCGGGGTGGCTTTCGAGCCGCGACTCGATGTCGTTTTTGATCTGGGCACGAAGCGGGCAACCCTTGATCGTGAGTTTCACCCCGATAGTCACGACGCCTTCGGCACTGACGAGTACCTCGGTCGCCATGCCGAGGTCGACGATGTTTGCACCGAGCTCAGGGTCGATGACGGCGCGGAGGAGATTGCGCACCTCGTCTACCGTCGGAGGCGGCACTTTTCGCTGTGGAGTCGGGGCGGACACGCCCTCAACCTACCGAGACTGAACGCGTCCCGCGGCCCGAAGAAGCCACCAGATGAATGGGTCACAGTGCTTGTCAACGCACCACCTGCTGACGGTAGTTTTGGGGGCACCATGATCACTCTCACGCCTGCTGCAGCAACCAAAGTGAAGCAACTCCTCGAGACCGAGAATGCGACAGACCTCGCGTTGCGTGTCGCTGTGCGCCCCGGCGGTTGCTCGGGTTACTCCTACGAGATGTACTTCGACGGTGACTTCACCAGCGAAGACAAAGTGGAGAGCTTCGGCGACGTGAAAGTCGTGGTCGATCCGGCGTCGGCACAGTTGTTGTCGGGTGCCAGCCTCGATTACGCCGACGGTCTGAACGAATCCGGGTTCAAGATTACGAATCCGAACGCCAACCGCACCTGTGGTTGCGGTCAGAGCTTCAGCTGACCGCTGACTCCAACTCCACTTCGTCAAACACCGCGTCGAGTCGCTCCATGACGACTCCGTTTGCATCAATGACGAATAGGGCAGGCTCGTAGGTCATTGCGAGCGAAGTCACGATCGGGGCGAGCTTCGTGGCATCGGGGTCTTGGTACACCTCAGCGTGAATGAACGTGTGCGTGTTGCCCGAGCGTTCCGCGACGCCGATCAACGCATCCAGTGCCGGTGAGCAGGTACCAGTCGAACAATGCGCTGGTGTGCCAACGAGGAGCACGACTGGTTTGCCGCGCTGTAGTGCCTCGGTGAGTGTGAAGGTGTGCAAAGGACAGGGTTCGGGAACCCTGGTGCAGATGGGTTCGACGCCGCGTGCGTCGTCGAACGTGGGTGTGTCGAACGGCGCGAGCGTGTCGCCGATTCCAGGCACGGCGACTTCTCCTCGTGCAAAGACCTGGAATGCTGCTCCGTCACTCGGGCCGCCTTCGAGCACGATTCGATAGAAACCCGGCTCGTCGATTGTGGTGCGAAACGGCCAATACGGCGCTGCAAGATTCGAAGCGTGCTTAGGGGCTTCAAGGTTCTCCACGATGACTTCCTCGCGCCCACCGTCGATGCGAACGATGCGCGCGGCGAGCACGTCGGGTGTCGCCGCGCTGCCGTCGGCGGTGATGAGACCGCCATCGCTCGCCAGCGACAATGGCAGTCGAATCGGGCCAGCGACGAGATTCTGGGGAAACCGCTG